>NZ_JBEPNO010000016.1:0-130883 GCF_040546275.1 Nakamurella sp. UYEF19
GCAACGCATGCAGCTGACTGGTACTAATAGGCCGAGGACTTACCACAAAAATGCTACGCGTCCACTGTGCGGTTCTGAAGACACGGAACCGCTGCGCCCTGCCCACAGCCACGGGCAGGGGTGCGCACCGAACATCTTCACAGAGTTACGGCGGTCATAGCGAGAGGGAAACGCCCGGTCCCATTCCGAACCCGGAAGCTAAGCCTTTCAGCGCCGATGGTACTGCACCCGCCAGGGTGTGGGAGAGTAGGTCGCCGCCGGAACACCATTCCCACGAGGGGAGGTTGTGTGCGAAATAGTTCGCACCCAGCCTCCCCTTTTGGCGTCCCCAAAAAATTGGTTTCGGCCACCGCCAGCCTCCGCTGAGCCTCCGGCCAGCCTCAGCGGCTCCGCCCGCGGACATCACCGGGTTACCCGTGATCTCACAGCACGTCATCCGGAACGATGGCGCACACTAGAGGGGCTGGCACGCATGATCGTGGTCCGGATGAAGTACCCGTGCCGCCACCACCGAACGAAGCATGGTGCGGCGAGGCAGCACTGAAGCGACGACAGCACTCAGCACCTCGGCAACACGAAGCTCTTCCAAATACACAGTGACGGAGTAGCACCATGACAAATCCCGATGACCGCGTCAGGCCGAGTCGTACGAACGGCTCGCGCGACGGCCGAACTGATGGTCATGGTGGTGCAGGTGGTGACAGTCCCCGCGAGAAGCGCCATGAGGGGACCGACAACCCCGCCGCTCGACCCGCACGAACCGATCGTCCTGCATATGGCCGCGCTGACGACCGTTCCGGTGATCGGGCCCCTCGCAGAGAGGACCGCCCTCAGTCCGATCGATCAGCCGTCGCTCGGGACCGTCCTTTTGCGGACCGCAAGCCGGTGCGCGATGATCGGGCGGCATCTGATCGCCCTCGCGCCTGGGCAGATCGTGGAACAAGCCGTCCCCGGACCGGCGCGACCGGTTCGACCACAGATGGTTCCGAACGAGGTAGCTTGGGTGCGCGGGACGAGAACCGGTCCGCACAGGAGCGTTCAGGATTTGACCGTCGTGATCGTCCTGATGCAGATCGGGCTGGGCGTCGTCGCCAGACCGCAGATGATCGCATTTTTGGGAGCCGCCCCTCACCGGACAACGATCGACCGGCTCGCGACAACGATCGGCGACCCTCTCGTGACGGCGATCGTCCCAGCTACGGTTCCAGTCGGGCTCGTGACGGCGACCGTCCCGGTTACGGAGCGCGGCCCGCTCGCGAGGCGGATCGGCCCGCTCGCGATGGCGACCGTCCCAGCTACAGTGCGCGGCCCGCTCGCGATGCGGACCGTCCGACCTACAGCAACCGGCCGCCTCGCGAGGCGGATCGGCCGGCCCGCGATGGCGACCGTCCCAGCTACGGTGCGCGGCCCGCCCGTGACGGTGACCGCCCGAGTTACGGTGCGCGGCCCGCTCGCGATGCGGATCGGCCCGCTCGCGATGGCGACCGTCCCAGCTACGGTGCGCGGCCCGCCCGCGATGCGGACCGTCCGACCTACAGCAAGCGGCCGCCTCGCGAGGCGGATCGGCCGGCCCGCGATGGCGACCGTCCCAGCTACGGTGCGCGGCCCGCCCGCGATGCGGACCGTCCGACTTACAGCAACCGGCCGCCTCGCGAGGCGGATCGGCCGGCCCGCGATGGCGACCGTCCCAGCTACGGTGCCCGACCCGCCCGCGAGGGCGACCGCCCCGCAGCCTTCGGTGATCGCCGCCCTCAGCGAGACAGCGACCGCCCCAACTACGGGCGCCCGCCGCGTGAGGGAGATCGGCCGTCGTACGGCCGGCCCGCTGGTGATCGCCGCCCTCAGCGAGACAGCGACCGCCCCAACTACGGGCGCCCGCCGCGTGAGGGAGATCGGCCGTCGTACGGCCGGCCCGCTTCCGAGCGGACCGGGGGTGAGCGGACCGGGGGTGATCGCGCGGACCGCACTGAGGGACGCAGCAGTCGTCCGGCATACAACCGCGATCCGCAGCCGCGGGATCGAAACGAGCACCGATCCGGGGAGAGCACCCGCCCCGTGCGCCCGGTGACCGACTTCGGTAGTGACCAGAGCAAGAGTTTCGCCGCCGATGCACGCTCGTGGGCCGCACGCCCCGAGCCGGACCGATCCGAGCGTTCCGATCGTCGGGCTTCTAGTCGGGATGATTCGTCCCCGGCTCCGCGTCGTGAAGGTGGCCCTTCCGGCCCACCTCGTGACGATCGGCAGTCGGCCAGAGACGTGGCCGCGGCTCGTCCGTGGCAGGACCGTTCAACTCCTGATCGCTCGACTCCTGATCGCTCGACTTCGGATCGGCTGCGTTCGGATCGGCCAAGTTCGGATCGGCCAAATTCAGATCGGCCGCGAGGTGACCGGCCCTACTCCGACCGCGCGAATGTGGACCGGTCGAACGCGCTTAGCGCGAGTCGTCCTCGTCCGGAGGCCGACCGACCGTCTTGGCGGGACAGGCCCGCGACTGATCGTCGGCCCTCGACCGGTTTCGACCGGGCCACGCGGCCGGCGTCCGGTTTCGACCGCGGTTCTCGTCCGGAATCCGACGCTCCTCGATTCGAGCGGCGCGAGCCGGACCGCGGATCGCGTGTTCGCGAGGAGGAAATCGGTGAACGCTGGCCGGACATCCCGGAGTGGGCCGATGCCCGTGAGCTGGACCCCGAAGTGCGCCGAGATCTCCGTGGACTGAGCAAGGAAGGCGCCGAGTTCGTCGGCGCGCACCTATTCATGGCCGGCATGCTCGCCGAGGAGGACCCGGCCTCGGCATGGCGTCACGCACGAGCGGCCAGGTCCAAGGGCGGACGGATCGCCGTCGTCCGGGAGACGGTTGGCCTGGTTGCCTACCGTGCCGGCGAATGGGCCGAGGCGATCGCCGAGCTGCGCGCCGCTCGTCGGATGAGCGGTGGCCCCGGGCAGTTGCCCGTGATGGCGGACTGCGAGCGCGCTCTCGGTCACCCGGAGAAGGCGATCGAGATGTCGAGGTCCGCCGAAGCTGCCGAGCTCGATCCCAGTTCTGCCGCTGAGTTGCGGATCGTCGTCGCCGGCGCGCGCGCCGATCTGGGCCAGCTCGATGCCGCGTTGGCCCACCTGGAAGCGGCAGTGCGGTCGGAAGTCGTCGAGCCGTACAGCGCGCGGCTGTTCTATGCCTACGCCGACCTGCTCCTGCAGGCCGACCGTAGAGCGGAGGCCGTCGACTTCTTCATGAAGGCTGCGGAGGCGGACGCCGACGAGGAGACCGATGCCGGCGACCGTCTGACGGAACTGGCCGGCGGAGAAGTCGGCGCGACCGATGCCGAGATCGTCGAGCTGGACGGCGAGTTCACCGATGGAGACGACGTCGCCGGCAGGTACTCCGACGAGACGGATCCGCTCACCGAGGAAGTCACGGACACCCTGGAAGTCACGCTCGAAGACGAACGGGACGACGTGGACGAGGGGTCCGCGGGTGGTGTCGACCAGGGGTCCGACTACTCGCTCAACGACATGGATCTCGACGACGATCAGGCGCATGCAATCGTGAACGCCCCGGCCGAGGTCGACGCCCCGGCCGACGTCGACGCCCCGGCCGAGGTCGAGGTCGGGACCGAAGAGAGCTCGGCCGACGAGAGCTCGGCCGACGAGAGCTCGGCCGACGAGAGCTCGGCCGAGGAATCAGGGGCGACCCAGCTGGATGACGTCCTCAGCGAGCCGACACCGGCCCGTCCGGCGACACCGCCGTCATCGATGAGCTCGCTGTTCAGTCACAACGAGGGGGGCCTGTGACGGTGCTGGTGGAGGAGTCGGACGCGCTCCTGCTGGATCTGGACGGCACGGTGTACCTCGGTGGCCAGGTCATCCCGCACGTGGTTCCGACCCTGATCGAGGCCGCGCGGCGCGGGGCCAGGCCGATGTTCGTCACGAACAACGCTTCGCGCCCACCGGCCGAGGTCGCCGCTGCGCTCAACGAGATGGGCGTAGCTGCAAATGAAGTCGACGTGCTGACCTCTCCGGAGGCGGCTGCCACCATGCTTGCGCAGACCCACCCGGCCGGATCGCCGGTGCTCATCGTGGGTGCCAAGGCGCTCTCCGATGCGGTGGCGAACGTCGGGCTCGTACCCGTCCGACTGGTCACCGACAATCCGGTCGCGGTGGTGCAGGGACATTCACCCGACACCGGTTGGCGCGATCTCGCCGAGGCGTGCATCGCAATCCGATCCGGCGTCGACTGGGTGGCCAGCAACACCGACACCACGCTGCCGACCGACCGGGGACTGCTGCCCGGCAACGGTGCGATGGTTCACGCGCTGATGGCCGCGACCGATAGGACGCCGAGGGTTGCTGGCAAGCCGAACCGGCCGCTCTTGGACGAGGCCGTCCGCCGGGCGGCGGCGACGAGTCCGTTGGTGGTTGGCGACCGTCTCGACACGGACATCGAAGCCGCCGTGTTGGCCGACATGCCGAGTCTGTTCGTGCTCACCGGGGTTTCGACCCCGGCCGACCTGTTGGCGGCGCCGCCTGCGCGCCGGCCGACGTACGTCGCGTTCGACCTTCGCGGGCTGGTGGACAGCACCAGGGTGGCGAAGATTCCGGCGTCCGATGTAGGGGCCGACCGGTCGGCGGCGGCCAGTGCGTGGACCGTGGAAGCCTCGGACTCCGTCCTTCTGCTGCATGCGGTCGATGCGGCCGCAACGAAGCGGGACGACGGCGTCGATCTGGCTGCCCTTGCCCTGCTCGCTGCGCTGGCCTGGTCCACCGGCACAACCGACGTACGAGGTTCTGACGCCACGGCCGCCGCAGTTCTGGAACGATTCGGCTTCCCGACGGCAGCGTGATTCGACCCGGCCGGGCGCTGGTCTAGCGTGGTGTGAGGGCCGGTGATCGAACGCGCTGCACCCTACCGCCTGCCGGGATTGCCTTTCCGCAGGTTGCAACTGTGAACGAGAGCATGAGGAGAGCGATGGATCCGCGGAACGCCCCGCCCAGCGGATCGGGACTCCCGTCGCCGTCAGCCAACCCGTCGCCGATGCCGGTCCGTGCTCCCACCGCAGCCGTGACTGCTGAGGTCGCGGCACCGACCCCGGCCGAGATCGACGCCGAGTTGGCACGACTGGTGGATCTGCCACTCGCCGGGCACGTCGAGGTCTTCGCCGCGATCCATCATCGGCTGACGACCTCGCTCGCCGTGACCGGACAGGCCGGCCACAGCGACAACTCCCAGCCGGGCCATCAGCAGCAGCGTCCCGGCCAACCTCGGCCGGGCGACCAGCTTCCCGGCCAACCGCGGCCTGGGGACCAGCTTCCCGGCCAACAGCATCGTCCAGGTGAGCTGCGGCCAGACCAGAATCGTCCGTTCCAGGACCGGAGCCGCTGACGTGCGTCGCTCGCGTCTGGATGCCGAACTGGTACGACGGGGGCTGGCCAGATCCAGGGAGCAGGCGGCCGAGCTGATCAGATCGGGGCGGGTGCTCGTGTCCGGTCAGGCCGCCACCAAGGCGGCGACCGCCGTCGATCCGGCAGCGCCGCTGCACGTCACACCCGACGTGGCCGACGAGAACTGGGCCTCCCGCGGTGCACACAAGCTCATCGGTGCGCTGGACGCGTTCCCGGAGGTCGTCGTGGAAGGGCGCCGTTGCCTGGACGCCGGCGCCTCGACCGGTGGATTCACCGACGTGCTGCTGCGCCGGGGCGCCGCGCAGGTGGTGGCCGTCGACGTCGGGTACGGCCAGCTGATCTGGCGGCTGCAGAACGACGAGCGGGTCGACATCTTCGACCGGACGAACGTCAGGACATTGACCCCCGAGCTCATCGGTGGCCCGGCCGGGTTGATCGTCACCGACCTGTCGTTCATCTCGCTGTCCCTGGTGCTGCCGGCACTGACGGCCTGCGCCGGGGTCGGCGCCGACTTGGTCCCGATGGTGAAACCGCAGTTCGAGGTCGGCAAGGAACGGCTCGGGGCCGGCGGAGTGGTGCGGGATCCGGCACACCGCGCAGCTGCGGTAGCCGAGGTGGCCGCGGCCGCCGGACGACTGGGCTGGGGAGTGGCCGGCGTGGTCGCCTCGCCACTGCCGGGTCCCAGCGGCAACGTGGAATTCTTCGCCCACCTTCGCGCGAACGCACCGGTCGACGAGGACCGCACCGCTGCACTGATCCGAATCGCCATCGAGGAAGGCCCGTCATGACCGACCGCCGTGTTCTGCTCGTCGCGCACACCGGGCGTGCCGACATGTATGTCACCGCAACGCATGTGCAGAAGGTGCTGGAGGCTGCGTCGATCGAACTGCTGGCGTTGCCCGGCGAGGGAAGAGAACTCGACCTCACCATGCTCGACGAGAGCGTGGCGAACGGCGGCACGCAGGAGTCGCCGGTGGAACTGGTCCTTGCGCTCGGTGGTGACGGCACCCTGCTGCGAGCGGCCGAGGTCGCGCGTCCGCTGCGCACTCCGGTGATCGCGATCAACCTCGGCCGGGTCGGGTTTCTCGCCGAGGCCGAGGCGGACCATCTGGACGACGTGCTGACCCTCATCATCGACCGGAACTACACGCTCTCCCGGCGGATGACGGTCGACGTGGTGATCGAGCACGAGGGACAGGTCATCGACACCTGCTGGGCGCTCAACGAGATCAGTGTCGAGAAGACAACCAGGGAACGCATTCTCGACGTCGTCATCGAGGTGGACGGGAAAGGCGTGTCGGCGTTCGGCTGCGACGGCGTGCTGTGCGCCACCCCGACCGGGTCCACCGCCTACGCGTTCTCGGCCGGCGGTCCGATCATGTGGCCGGACGTCGAGGCGCTGCTGGTGGTGCCCTCGAATGCCCATGCCCTCTTCGCGCGGCCGATGGTGGTGTCGCCGCAGTCGACCGTCTCGATGCACATCGACCCGTCCGGTCACGACGCGATCGTCACGTGTGACGGCCGGCGTACCCACGAGGTGCCTCGCGGTAGCAAGGTGCACGTGCGACGCGGAGTCCACCCGGTCACGATGATCAAGCTGGGGGACCAGTCCTTCACCGACCGCCTGGTCGCCAAGTTCTCCCTGCCCGTGCACGGCTGGCGCGGCCGCAGTCACTGACCGGCGAAAGGGCGGGAACGACGGCGCCCTCGCGATACGGCGCCGACGGGCTCGGGCTAGCGCAGAAGGGTGTGGGCTAGCGCAGACGGGCGTGGGCTAGCGCGCATACAGGACTGCCCGAAATCAGGTGAAATCCGCGATTTTGGGCAGAAACGTATGCGCCGGGCCTTTCTGTATGCGCAGGGGGCGGGCAGGGGCGGGGGGAACACGCGTTCGACACGGGGGAGTGGTGGGGGCCGTTGGTCGGTGCGGTCCGATAGCGTGAAGTCGTGCTCACCGAACTCCACATCAGCGGCCTCGGAGTGATCCAGGACGCTGTGATCGAGCCTCATCCGGGGCTGACGGTGGTGACGGGCGAGACCGGCGCCGGCAAGACCATGGTGGTCACCGCGCTCGGTCTGCTGACCGGAGGTCGGGGTGACGCGGGTCGGGTCCGGACGGGGGCCGACCGGGCCGTGGTGGAAGCAAGGATCGCTGGTCCGCTGGCCGCGGGGCCGCTCCGGGTGCTGGACGCGGTCGGCGGCACGGCCGACGAGGACGGCTCGGTGATCCTGGTCCGATCGGTCGGGGCGGATGGTCGTTCGCGGGCGCACATCGGTGGCCGCTCGGCCCCGCTGTCGACCCTGTCCGAGATCACCGATCCGCTGATCGTCGTGCACGGCCAGTCCGAGGCGATCAGCCTACTGCGGGGCCCGGCCCAACGCGCGGTGCTGGATCGGTTCGCCGGTTCCGACCGCGACCTGACCGCCTACCGCGCCGCTCGTTCCCAGTGGCAGGCGGCGGTGGCCGATCTCGCGGATCGGACGTCCAACGCGCGTGAACGGGCCCAGCGGGAGCAGATGCTGCGGCTCGGCCTGGACGAGATCGACAAGATCGACCCCAAGCCTGCCGAGGACGTCGAGCTGATCGCCGAGGTCCGCCGGCTGGAGAACGCCGATGCGCTGCGGGCCGGCGCCCAGGCCGCTCTGGACGCGCTGACCGGCGAGGCGATGCCGGACGGCGCGAACGCCGTCAGCCTGATCCAGGGGGCTCGGAAGGTGCTCGAGTCCGCCGGCGACGAACGGCTGGAAACCCTTGCTGCGCAACTGCATGCGGTGTCCGCGGTGCTGGTGGACAGTGCGTCGGACCTGACCGGATTCCTCGGGGAGCTCGATGCCGACCCCGAACGGATGGAGAGCCTGCTGTCGCGGCAGTCAGTCCTCCGCGGTCTGACCAGGAGGTACGGCGCGGATGTCGACGCCGTCCTCGAGTGGCGCGGGCAGGCGCAGGCGGAGCTGCAGAGCCTCGACTCCTCCGACGAGGCGCTGACCCAGCTGCGTGATCGGGTCGGGTCGTTGGCCGAGGTGGTCGCGGGCGCGGCCACGGCGCTGACCCGACGGCGCCGGACCGCCGCGAAGAAGCTGGGCGAGGAGGCCACGCAGGAACTCGTCCACCTGGCGATGGGCCGCGCGACGCTCCTGGTCAACGTCACCCATCGGCCTGCCGAGGCGGAGGCCGCCGACGCCGTTCGCATCGGCAAGTCCTGGGTGGTGGCGGGCGCGGACGGTGTCGACCACGTCGAGTTCGCGATGGTGGCGCACCACGGCGCCCCGGAACTGCCGATCGCCAAGGGTGCGTCGGGCGGTGAGCTGTCCAGGGTGATGCTCGCTCTCGAAGTGGTGCTCGCCGCATCGGACCCGGTGGCCACCATGGTCTTCGACGAAGTGGACGCCGGGGTCGGTGGCCGTGCGGCGACCGAGATCGGCCGGCGGCTCGCCATGCTCGCCCGCGACCACCAGGTCATCGTGGTCACCCACCTCGCGCAGGTCGCGGCCTTTGCCGACCGCCACTACCTGGTCGACGCCGGGCCTGGTGATGCGGTGGGGTCGTCGGCCGTCCGGGAGGTCTCCGGAACGCAGCGCGAACTCGAGTTGGCCAGGATGCTCGGTGGCACCGACGGGGTCACCGCACGGGCCCATGCCGCCGACCTGCTGACGGCCGCCGTCGCAAAGCGCAAGCGCAGCAAGACGTCGACCTCCCGCACCTGACACCCTCTGGCAGCGATCGATCCGTTCCCGCAGAGCGATCGGGCCTTCTCCTGCAGAGCGACCGAGCTCTGTCCTGCGGAAAGATCAAGCCCTCTCGTGCCGAAAATCTCGACGCGCCTCCCGCGTTTTGCGTAGCGAGGCTGTCACCATCGGCTCATGAAACTCTTGTCACGCCAGTCACGCGCGTTGCCAGGAGTCACAGGCGTCGCACGGGTGTCGCGACGCAGTGACACCTTGCTGAGCAAGTTGAGCGACGGCGACATCGCCGTCATCGACCACATCGACATCGACCGGGCGACTGCTGACGCCCTGGTCCGGTCCGGGGTCTCCGCGGTGGTCAACTGCGCGCCGTCGATCTCCGGGCGCTACCCCAACCTCGGCCCGGAGATCCTCGTCGCCTCCGGCGTGATCCTCATCGACGACGTCGGGGAGAAGATCTTCACCCGTCTCAAGGACGGCGCGAAGATCCGCCTCGACGGAGCTGCGGTGTACCTGGGTGAGGAACTGGTCGCCGAGGGCGTCGAGCAGACTCCCGAGTCGGTGGCCGATCTGCTGATCGAGGCCAAGGCCGGCATGTCCGCCCAGCTCGAGGCGTTCGCGGCCAACGCCATCGAGTACATGAAGCGCGAGCGCTCATTGCTGCTGGACGGCGTTGGCATCCCGGAGATCGCGACCAAGATGGCCGGTCGTCAGGTGCTGATCGTCGCGGCAGGGGCCGAGACCAAGGCAGAACTCAAGTCGCTGAAGAAGTACATCGCCGACTACCACCCCGTACTCGTCGGCGTCGACGGGGGCGCCGACGCACTTCGTGAGGCCGGCTACAAGCCGAACCTGATCATCGGCAACCCGGAGGAGGTCGGTCCCGACACCCTGCGCGGCGGTGCGGAGGTCGTCATCCCGGCAGACATCGACGGGCACGCACCGGGTCTGGAACGACTGCAGGATCTCGGCCTCGGCGCCGTGACCTTCCCGGCTACCGGGACCACCGAGGATCTCGCCCTGTTGCTGGCCGATGCACGCGAGGCCAGCCTGATCGTGACGGTCGGCATGCACACCACCCTGACCGATCTGCTGGACCACAAGGGCGGTGCCGCGTCGACCTTCCTGGTCCGGATGCGGGTGGCCAACAAGATCGTCGAGGCGCCCGCCGTCGCGCGGCTCTACAAGGCGCGCATCTCCTGGTGGTTGGTGGCGCTGCTGATGATCGTGGCGATCGCCGCCATCATCGGGGCCCTACTGGTCTCCGACGTCTCGCACACCTACGTCGATCTCGCCCGGCAGTGGTGGAACGACTTCGCCAACTGGGTCAAGGGGCTCTTCTGATGATCTCCATGCGATATCACATCGTCTCGCTGGCCGCGATCTTCCTGGCGCTCGCCCTGGGCATCGTCCTGGGTGCCACCAAGATCTCATCGCCCATCCTGGCCGGGCTGCAGACGGACAAGACCGACCTCTCCAGCCAGAACGAAACGCTGACCAGCAACAACACCTCGCTGGGCGCCAGGGTCTCCTCCGACGACAAGTTCGCGTCTTCGGTCGGAGCACTGGCCGTTCGCGGCACCCTGCCGAACGCCACCGTCGTGCTGATCACCACGGCCGACTCCGACCCGGGTGCCCGCGATGCCCTGCTGTCCCTGCTGGCCCGCGCCGGCGCGAAGGTGACCGCGCAGATCCAGCTGACCGCCGACTTCACCGATCCGAGCCACGCCGACGACCTGCGCACGCTGTCCGCGCGCATGCTGCCGACCGGCGCGAAGCTGCCGGCCGTCTCCCAGGTGGGTGCGGTGGCCGGCGGGCTGCTCGCCTCCGTCCTGCTGACCGACAAGACCGGCAAGACCACCACCAAGGCCGACCAGGCCACGGCGGCATTGTCCGCGTTCGCCAGCGGCGGGTTCCTGCAGGCGTCCGGCACGGTGGTGCCCGGCCGTCTGGTCGTCATCCTCACCGGCGGCGCTCTCACCGGCGGCTCCGAGGCGGACCGCGCCGCCGCCATCGCTGACCTGGCCGCTCAGCTCAAGCAGTCCGCGGGCGGTGTCATCGTCGCCGGCAGCTCGGGGTCCGACGGGACCACCGGCAGCGTGGGCGTGATCAGGGGCAACACCGCCAGCTCTGCCGTGGTCAGCACCGTCGACAACGTCGACACGCCCTCCGGCCAGCTCGCCACCGTGCTCGGCCTGGTCGAGCAGAACGGTGGGGGAGTCGGACGATACGGCTTCGCCGCCAGCGCCCAGGCGCAGATTCCCACCCTCGGCGTCGGCTGAGACTCGCTTCGCCAGACGGACTACGGCCCGGCTTCTCCTCGCGCGACGGGGAGGAGCCGGGCCGCTGCCGTTGCCGCGCTGATCATCCGGGCCGCGCGCTTATCATCTTCGTCGGCGCTCATGATCGGGTCGATTCGCGTCCCACCGGTCCCAAAACCGCGACGTTCATGAGCGCGGGCCGTCGCGGACGCCTCGGCCCGACTCGCCCGGGAAACGGCGCCGGGGTGTTAGGGTCAAATTCCGTGGAGTGATGGTCAAAAGACCGGTCACCTGCATCGAGAATGCCTCAGGCCTTCGAGCACACGGGAGTCGTCTTGCCGGTATCGGTACACATCACCAAGCACATCTTCGTCACCGGCGGAGTCGCATCCTCCCTGGGCAAAGGTCTGACGGCGTCCAGCCTCGGCCGGCTGCTCACCTCCCGCGGTCTGCGGGTCACCATGCAGAAGCTGGATCCCTACCTCAACGTCGACCCCGGCACCATGAACCCCTTCCAGCACGGCGAGGTCTTCGTCACCGAGGACGGCACCGAGGCCGACCTGGACATCGGCCACTACGAGCGGTTCCTGGACCGCGACCTGTCCGCCGACGCCAACGTCACCACCGGCAAGGTCTACTCCCGCGTCATCGCCCGGGAACGCCGCGGTGAGTACCTCGGCGACACCGTCCAGGTCATCCCGCACATCACCAACGAGATCAAGGACCGGATCACGGCGATGGCCGAGCCGGGTCCTGATGGGAACAGCCCGGACGTCGTGATCACCGAGATCGGTGGCACCGTCGGCGATATCGAGTCCCTGCCGTTCCTCGAGGCGGCCCGCCAGGTCCGTCACGACCTGGGCCGTGACAACGTCTTCTTCCTGCACGTCTCGCTGATCCCGTACCTCGCGCCGTCGGGCGAGCTCAAGACCAAGCCGACCCAGCACTCGGTCGCCGCGCTGCGCAACATCGGTATCCAGCCCGACGCGCTGGTCTGCCGTGCCGACCGTGACATCCCGGAAGGTCTCAAGCGCAAGATCTCGCTGATGTGCGACGTCGACGCCGAGGCCGTCATCGCCTGCCCCGATGCGCCGTCGATCTACGACATCCCGAAGGTGCTGCACACCGAGGGCCTCGACGCCTACGTCGTCCGGCGGCTGGGCCTGTCGTTCAAGGACGTCGACTGGACGCTCTGGGGCCAGCTCCTCGAGCGCGTGCACCACCCGTCCGAGACCGTCCGGATCGCGTTGGTGGGCAAGTACATCGACCTCCCGGACGCCTACCTTTCGGTGACCGAGGCGCTGCGCGCGGGTGGGTTCGGCAACGACGCCCGGGTGGAGATCGTCTGGGTCGCCTCCGACGACTGCGGCACGCCGGCCGGTGCCGCCGCGGCGCTCGGGGACGTGCAGGGGGTGCTGATCCCCGGTGGTTTCGGCGTCCGCGGCATCGAGGGGAAGCTCGGCGCGATCCAGTACGCCCGGACCAACAAGGTCCCACTCCTGGGACTGTGCCTCGGCCTGCAGTGCATCGTGATCGAGGTGGCCCGCAACCTGGCGGGTCTCGGCGGGGCCAACTCGGCCGAGTTCGACGCGAACGCCGCCGATCCGGTGATCGCGACGATGGCGGACCAGACCGATGTGGTCTCCGGGGTCAGGGACATGGGCGGCACCATGCGCCTGGGTTCGTACCCGGCGCGGCTCGCCGAGGGCAGCCTGGTCGCAGAGATCTATGGAGCAACGTCGGTCACCGAACGGCATCGTCATCGCTACGAGGTCAACAACGCCTACCGCGACCGTCTGGAGGCTGCCGGTCTGCACCTGTCCGGGACGTCGCCGGACTCGTCGCTGGTGGAGTTCGTCGAGCTCGACCGCTCCCAGCACCCGTACCTGGTCGCGACCCAGGCGCACCCGGAGTTCAAGTCGCGTCCGACGCGGCCGCACCCGCTGTTCTCGTCGTTCGTCAGGGCGGCCCTCGACTACCTGGAATCCGAGCGACTGCCGCTCTCCTCGCGCGACGAAGCCGATGCCACTGCGGCGGTCGGGACCGACATCGATGTGCTGGAAATGCCCGAACCCGCGGTCGCCCGGTGACCGATCCGGAGATCTTCTCCGTCATCGACAGCGAGGTGGCCTTCCGTGGACGCATCGCCACCGTCCGGATCGACACCCTGACGATGCCCGGCGGCGGTACCGCCAAGCGTGAGGTGGTCGGGCACGATCGCGCGGTCGCCGTGGTGGCCGTCGACGACGCGGGTCGGGTGGTGATGATCGAGCAGTTCCGCCATCCGATGCGCCGCCGGCTGTGGGAGCTGCCCGCCGGACTGATGGACATCGACGGGGAGTCGGCCCAACCCGCCGCGGCCCGGGAACTGGCCGAGGAAACGGGGATCGAGGCCACCGACTGGTCGGTCCTGCTCGACGTCGCCACCTCACCCGGGTTCACCGACGAGGTGGTCCGGGTCTTCCTGGCCACCGGGCTGACCGACATCGGCCGGCAGGGCGCCATCGAGCACGAGGAGGCCGACCTGAAGATCTCCCGGGTGGCGCTGGCCGATGCCGTGCGCGCCGCCCTCGCCGGGGACATCGTCAATGCCTCCGCCGTGGCCGGCCTGCTGGCCGCCTCCATCGTGCTGGGGATCGCTCCGTCTGGTGGTCCCGGCGTCCTGCGTCCGGCGGACGCGGACTGGACCTCTGGCGCCGGCGTCGTGCACACCGGTCCCGGGGTGCCGGACGCGCCGGTGCTGCGCCACGGTGGCTGATTCCGGCGTTGTCGACCAGACCGCCACCGACGAGCGGGCCGTTCCTTCACCCGCGCTGACGTCCGCCCTACGCGGATATCTGGACCACCTGGCCGTCGAGCGTGGTGTGGCTCGCAACACCCTGCTGGCCTACCGCCGGGACCTCGAGCGCTACCTGTCCTACTGCGCCCAGCAGGGCATCCTGGCCGTGTCCGACATACGGGCGACCGATGTGAGCGGATACCTGGTGTCGCTGCGCGAGGGCTGGCTCGGGCATCCCGCACTGGCCCCGTCGTCCGCGGCCCGGGCGGTGGTGGCCGTCCGCGGGTGGCACCGTTTCCTGCTCGCCGAATCGGCGACCACCGTCGATCCCTCCGGTGACGTCCATCCGCCCGCGGCAGGCCGGCGCCTACCCAAGGCGCTGCCGGTCGAGCTGATCACGGCGATCCTGGAATCGGCGTCGGGCGATGATCCGCGTTCGCTGCGGGACCGGGCGCTGCTGGAGTTCCTCTACGCCACCGGAGCGCGGATCAGCGAGGCGGTGGGACTGGTCGTCGATGACGTGGCCGACCTGTCCTCCCACCCGGTGGTTCGCCTGCGCGGCAAGGGATCCAAGGAGCGGATGGTCCCGGTCGGCTCGTTCGCCTCCGTGGCGATCTCCGCCTATCTGGTCCGCGGTCGGCCGGCCCTCGCAGCGGCCGGCAAGGGAGATCATGCGGTGTTCCTCAACGTCCGCGGCGGCCGGCTGTCCCGCCAGTCGGCGTGGCAGGTGCTCCGCGATGCGGCGGAGAAATCCGGTGTCTCCGCCGAGCGCGGGCCGGTGTCGCCGCACACCCTCCGCCACTCGTTCGCAACCCACCTGCTGGAGGGCGGTGCGGACGTCCGGTCGGTGCAGGAACTGCTCGGCCATGCATCGGTGACGACCACGCAGATCTACACGCTGGTGACGGTCGACGCGCTGCGCGAGGTGTACGCGATGGCCCACCCGCGGGCTCGCTGATCTGCTTGTCCGCGCTGCAGTTCTCGTGTCATCCTCCAGGCCTTGATCGGCGCCGGACACTGGTCGGGAACGAAGCGGGTCGGCCCTCCACCGCGGGTCGCATTGGTCCTTTCGACCTCGCCCGCCTACCCTGGGGAGGTCGTCGGGATGACGACTGGAGATGAAGTGGGAGTTTGACGACCGATGAGTGATTCGGACGACGCAGCGTGGATCGCCGCCGCCGGGGCTCCACGGCCACAGACCAGCAGCCCTTTCTCCTTCCAGAGCTCTGCCCCGGACGACCAGCCGTTCTCGAACGGTGCTGCCGGTGAAGAGTCGGCTCCCGATCAGGTCGTTCCCGCCGACGACACTGCTCCTGACGACGAGTTGGCCGCTGCCCAGAAAGTTGCGGTGTCCAATGCCGAGCCCGACACCGATGCCAACGGTGCCGGCTCGAATGGTTCTATCCGGAACAGTGCAGTGACGCCGGCCGAGGACGAGGTCGTCCCGGCGCTGATCGCCAAGCCCGAACCGCCAGAATCCGAGATGGGCCCGACCGGTCGGCCGCGGCGTTCCATCCCCGAACCGGCGGTCCTCAACTCACACGGACCGGCGCGGGTCATCGCCATGTGCAACCAGAAGGGTGGCGTCGGCAAGACCACGTCGACCCTGAACCTGGGTGCGGCGCTCGCCGAGTACGGCCGGCGTGTCCTGCTCGTCGACCTGGACCCCCAGGGCGCACTGTCCGCCGGACTCGGGATCGGGGTGCCGCCCCACGAACTCGACCGCACCATCTACAACCTCATGCTGGAGAAGAACACCACCATCACCGACGTGCTGGTGCCGACCCGCGTCGAGGGTATGGACCTGCTGCCGGCCAACATCGATCTCTCGGCCGCCGAGGTGCAGCTGATCAACGAGGTCGGGCGCGAGCACACCCTGGCCCGTGCGCTGCGCCCGATGCTCCACGAGTACGACTACATCCTGATCGACTGCCAGCCGTCGCTGGGCCTGCTCACCGTCAACGCCCTGGCCTGCGCCCACGGCGTGATCATGCCCGTTGCGGCCGAGTTCTTCTCGCTTCGCGGGGTCGCGCTGCTGGTGGACACCATCGACAAGGTCAAGGACCGGATCAACCCGGACCTCGAGATCGACGGGGTCCTCATCACCATGTTCGACGGCCGCACCGTGCACGCCCGCGAGGTCGTCGCGATGTTGGTGCAGCGCTTCGGCGATGACGTCTACGACACCGTCGTGGCCCGCACGGTGAAGTTCCCGGAGACCACGGTGGCCGGCGAACCCATCACCACCTATGCACCGACATCGCCTGCGGCAGAAGCATTTCGCACCCTCGCACGGGAAGTGATCGCGAGATGACCGCGCGGGCGGGGGTCATCACCCCGGCCGCAGCGTCGCCAGATTCTCCAAGCACACCGGAGCTGGTTGGCGCGCGGCCGTCATTCCACGTGCACCTGGCCAACTTCGAGGGTCCGTTCGACCTGCTGCTGCAGTTGATCGGGCAGCACCGGATGGACGTCACCGAAGTGGCGCTGCACACCGTCACCGACGACTTCATCCGCCACATCCGCACGATGGGCAAGGATGTCGACCTCGGCGTCGTCACCGAGTTCCTGGTGGTGGCCGCCACCCTGCTGGATCTCAAGGCCGCAAGGCTGCTGCCCGACGGCGAGGTCGAGGACAACGCGGACATCGATCTGCTCGAGGCCCGTGACCTGTTGTTCGCGCGGCTACTGGCCTATCGGGCCTACCAGCAGGTCACCGTGCTGTTCCAGGAGCTGGAAGCCGCTGCGCTGCGGCGCTTCCCGCGGGCCGTCACGCTCGAGGACCGCTACCTCGGGTTGCTGCCCGAGGTGCAGATCGGCATGGACGCGGCACGTTTCGCTGAAATGGCGGCCGGGGTGTTCCTGCCCAAGCCGCCGCCGCCTTCGGTGTCGCTGGATCACATCCACTCCTCCCCGGTCTCCGTCGCGCTGCACACCGCAGCCATCCGGGAACTGTTGGCGGCCAGGGGTCAGGCGACGTTCGGCGAGCTGATCGCCGGGTGCACGCAGACCATGGAGGTGGTGGCCCGGTTCCTCGGGCTGCTGAACCTGTATCGCGAGGCCGCGGTGGCGTTCGACCAGCCGGAACCGTTGGGGCTGTTGATGGTTCGCTGGACCGGCGACGTCCCCGACCCGGCCGGTGTGATCGTCGACGAGGAGTACGAATGACCGCCCCGGAGGAGCTCGCCGAGGAGAGCCCGATCGAGGCCACCGTCGGCATCGTCCCGGAGCACGATGTGGTCGGCGCGCTCGAGGCCGTGCTGCTGGTGGTCGACTCGCCGGCCACCGAATCCACCCTGGCCACGGCCATCGGGCTCGGCGCCGACCGGGTCAGGGCGGAATTGATCGCGCTGGCCCAGCGCTACACCGAGGCGGGCTCTGGCATCGAGCTCCGTCAGGTGGGCGGCGGTTGGCGTTTCTACACCCGCGACCGGTTCGCGCCGGTGGTGGAGCGGTTCGTCCTCGACGGCCAGCAGGGGCGGCTCTCCAAGGCCGCCCTGGAGACGCTGGCCGTGATCGCCTATCGGCAGCCGGTCACCAGAGCACGCATCGCCGGTGTCCGCGGTGTCAACGTCGACGGCGTCATCCGCACCCTGGTCGCCCGCGGCCTGATCGAAGAAGTCGGGCAGGACTCCGAAACCGGTGGCCTGCTGTACCGCACGACCGAGTTGTTCATCGAACGGCTCGGGCTCTCCAGCCTCGAGGACCTTCCTTCCCTTGGCCCCCTGCTCCCGGAAATCGACACCCTCGAAGATGAATGACAACCCTCCCGCCAAGAAGCGGAACCCCTCCACCAGGCTCAAGAACACCGGCCGGATCAACCCGGGCGACCTCGAATTCGACTCGGGCGACGACGCCAACGCCGAGGGGGTCCGCCTGCAGAAGGTGCTGGCCGCTGCCGGTGTCGCCTCGCGCCGCAAGGCCGAGGAACTGATCAAGCTCGGCCGGGTCAAGGTCGACGGCGTCGTGGTCAAGGAGATGGGTCTGCGCATCGACCCGGACAACGCCGTGGTGCACGTGGACGGCAACCGGATCGTGGTCCGCGAGGACCAGGTCTACCTGGCGCTGAACAAGATGCCCGGCATGCTGTCCACCATGTCCGACGAGCTCGGCCGGCCGCACATCGGCCAGCTGCTGGTCGACCGTCCGGAGCGGCTGTTCCACGTCGGACGGCTCGACATGGATTCCGAGGGTCTGCTGCTGCTGACGAATGACGGTGAACTGGCCCACCGGCTGACGCACCCGTCCTACAGCGTCATGAAGACCTACATGGCCGAGATCCCGGGCCCGGTCCCGCGCGATCTTGGTCGGCGCCTGCGCGCCGGGATCGAACTGGACGACGGCATCGCCAAGATCGACCACTTCGACGTGGTCGACCTGCACGCCGGCCGCGCGGTCGTCGAGGTAGTGCTGCACGAGGGCCGCAAGCACATCGTCCGGCGGCTGCTCGGCGAGGTCGGCCACCCGGTGTCGCGGCTGGTACGCACCAAGATCGGTGACGTGCAGCTCGGGCACCAGCGTCCGGGCACCCTGCGCAAGCTGAACCCGGTCGAGATCGCCCTGCTGTACAAGGCTGTCGGCCTATGAGCCGGGGCGGCAGCCGGACCAGCGGTGAGAGATCAGGCGAGGCAGGCACTTTCATCATCGCGATCGATGGCCCATCGGGGACGGGCAAGTCCACCGTCGCGCGTCGGGTGGCCGCCGCGCTCGGGGCCGGCTACCTGGATACCGGGGCGATGTACCGCATGGTGACGTTGGCCGTGCTGCGCGCCGGGGTCGATCCGGTGGACTCGACGGCGGTGGTCGAGGTGCTCGAGGGGCTCAACTTCTCCTCGCCGCAGGGGCCGGGCCACCAGGCCCACATCCTGCACGGCGTGGACGTCAGCGACGAGATCCGCGGGCAGGACGTCACTCTCGCGGTGA
This sequence comes from Nakamurella sp. UYEF19, assembly GCF_040546275.1. NCBI lineage: Bacteria > Bacillati > Actinomycetota > Actinomycetes > Nakamurellales > Nakamurellaceae > Nakamurella > Nakamurella sp. UYEF19. The sequence continues at coordinate 19,045 of NZ_JBEPNO010000016.1, forward strand.
CGCCGGTGTCGGCGAACCCGTCGGTGCGGGCCTGGCTCTTCGATCGGCAGCAGCTGCTCGCACATTCGGGGCGAATGGTGGTGGAGGGCAGGGACATCGGGACGGTGATCGCGCCCGAAGCCGACCTGAAGATCTACCTGACGGCCGATGCGGCCGAGCGCGCCCGTCGTCGGCATACCCAGAACGTCGGTGCAGCAGCCGGTTCGCACGTGTCGGGACTCGATCTCGCGGCGGTGGCCCAGGATCTCGAGCGCCGCGACACCCACGATGCCACCCGAGCCCATGCTCCGCTCCAGGCAGCGGCTGACGCAGTGGTGCTCGATTCGTCCTCGCTCGAATTGTCCGAGACGGTCGACGAGGTGCTGGAACTGGCCCGGTCCCGGGGCATCCGATGAGGTGGTGGCACCTCGGTGGTGATGACGACCCGACGCCGGAGTCTGCCGGCCACAAGGGCATGGACCGCGGGCGCCGCATCGGTATTGCGCTGTCGCTGCTGATGTACCGGCAGCGGGTGACGGGTGCCGGACGGGTGCCCGCGACCGGCCCACTGGTCGTCGTCGCGAACCACTCGAACTTCTTCGACGGTCCGGTGCTCTTCGGCGCGCTGCCGCGCCGGGTCTCGTTCCTGATCAAGGCGGAGGCGGTGACCGGTCCGATGGGCTGGTTGCTGAGGAACGTCGGACAGTATGCGATCCACCGCGACGTCCCGGACCGGAAACCGTTGCTGGATGCGCTGTCCCAGCTGAAGGCCGGCGGGGCGATCGGAATCTTCCCGGAAGGCACCCGCGGTGACGGCACGGTGCAGAACATCTCCGGCGGTGCCGGTTGGCTGGCCACCAGGGCCGGAGCGGCCGTCCTGCCGGTGGCCGTCCGCGGTACCGCGCGGCCCGACGGTTCCCGCCGGCGGTTCCGGCCGCCGGTGCGCGTGCTGATCGGTGACCCGTTCCCCATCCCGGCCGGCGCCGGCAGGAAAGCCGTCGACGCCGCCACAGACCTGATACGAGATCGGTTGTCCTCGCTGGTGATCCAGCTCGACAAGGCGATCAGCAGCACCACGAATGAGAAGGCAAAGAAATGACTGAATTCAGCGAGGGCAAGGCGTTCAGCGACGGTATTGCGGAGTCGGCTGCGGGCGACGGCATCTGGACCGAGGAGTCGGAATTCGCCGGCTGGGAGAACGACATCGACGGCGAAGGCGAAGGGGGACCGGTCGTCCCGGCCCCGACGCTGGCCATCGTCGGCCGGCCCAACGTCGGGAAGTCGACGTTGGTCAACCGCATCATCGGCCGCCGCGAGGCCGTCGTCCAGGACATCCCCGGAGTCACCCGGGATCGCGTGTCCTACGACGCGCTGTGGGCCGGACGCCGGTTCACCGTGGTCGACACCGGCGGTTGGGAGCCCGACGCGCAAGGTATGGCCGCCGAAGTCGCGCTGCAGGCCGAACGGGCGATGAAGACCACCGACGCCGTGCTGGTGGTGGTGGACGCCTCGGTCGGCGCCACCCACACCGACGAGGCCATCGCGAAGGTACTCCGCCGGTCCAAGGTGCCCGTCATCCTGGTGGCGAACAAGGTCGACGACGAGCGCACCCTCGCCGACGCTGCCGCGCTGTGGAACCTCGGGCTCGGCGAGCCGTGGCCGGTGTCCGCGTTGCACGGCCGCGGATCGGGTGACCTGCTCGACGCGATCATGGCGGCCATGCCCGAGGCTCCGTCCGAGTTCGCCGCGAACCAGGGCGGCCCGCGACGGGTCGCGCTGCTCGGTAAGCCCAACGTCGGTAAGTCCTCCCTGCTGAACAAGCTGTCGGGCGAGTCGCGCTCGGTGGTCGACTCGGTCGCCGGGACCACCATCGACCCGGTCGACTCGCTGGTCGAACTGGACGGCGAGATCTGGCGTTTCGTCGACACCGCGGGCCTCCGCAAGCGGGTGCACCAGGCCAAGGGCATGGAGTTCTACGCGTCGCTCCGGACGCAGTCCGCGCTGGAATCGGCCGAGGTCGCGGTCGTGCTGATCGACTCGTCCTCGCCGCTGTCCGAGCAGGACCAGCGGGTGATGACGATGGTGATCGAGTCCGGCCGGGCGCTGGTGATCGCGATGAACAAGGCCGACCTCGTCGACGGCGACCGTCGTGAGGAGATCGAACGTGAACTGGACCGCGACCTCAACCGGGTGCAGTGGGCCGAGGTCATCAACATCTCCGCCAAGACCGGCCGGGCCGTCCACCGGCTGGCGCCGGCGCTGCGAACCGCGCTCGACTCGTGGGACAAGCGGATCCCGACCGGACAGCTGAACAACTGGCTCGGCACGCTGATCCAGGGCACCCCGCCGCCGGTGCGCAGCGGCAAGCAGCCGCGGGTGATGTTCGCGACGCAGGCCGGCAACCGCCCGCCGACGTTCGTGCTGTTCACCACCGGTTTCCTCGAGGCCGGCTACCGCCGGTTCATCGAGCGTCGTCTCCGCGAGGACTTCGGCTTCAAGGGCTCGCCGGTCCGCGTCAACGTCCGCGTCCGGGAGAAGCGCGGCGCCAAGAAGTAGATCCGGTCTACTCCGGCAGCACTGCGCCGCCGGCGGGCAGGAGGCCGGCGGCGATCAGTTCGACCGTGACGGCCACTGCGATGGACTGGACCAGCAGCAGAGCCACCAGGACGAGCACCTGGGTGGCGCCGGCCTGCCAGGGCGAGGCGCCGGCCAGCAGGACGCCGACGAAGGCGCCGGGCAGTGTCACCAGACCGACGGTCCTGGTCTGGTCCATCCCGGGGATCAGCGCCAAGGCGGCGGCGGGGCGAGCCACCAGGATCACCGCGTCCCGCCGCAGGAAACCGAGCGAGAGTGCCGCCTCGTACTCACCTCTCCGCGACGTCAGCTCTTCCGCGGTGCGGCGGCCGGCCAGCGAGGTGGCCGTCATGGCGCCGCCGATCAGGATGCCGGCGCTGGGCAGCACCGCGACGGGGTGCAGCGGGACGACGGTGCTGGCCAGGATCAGCGTGAGCGTCGGGAGCAGGCCGGCCAGGATCGGCACCACCGCCCACCAGGATCGGAGCCGCAAGGACCCGGTGATCCGCTTCGCGGAGGTCCCGCCGCCGACGACCGTCATCAACGTCAGGAACGCCGCAGTCAGCCACCATGACCGGAGGACGAACCCGATGATGAGCGAGACGGCGGCCAGTTGGACGATGGCACGGGCGACGGCGATCAGGGTGTCCCGGGCCCGCCCCAGCTCGAGCAGCTTGACGATCAGCGCGGCCGCAGCGGCGATCACCACGAGGAGGACCGCGAGCAGCGGGCCGATCATGACGGTGTTCAGCGCATCTCCTCGTGAGTCCGGCCCGGGGCGTGCGGGCGGTCCGGACCATCATGCGCGCTGCGGTAGTCTGGTCAGGCCCGGCATGCCGGGCGGCCGGGATGTGGCGCAGCTTGGTAGCGCACTTGACTGGGGGTCAAGGGGTCGCAGGTTCAAATCCTGTCATCCCGACTAGGCCGCAACGACTCTCACTCAGAGTGGTTGCGGCTTTCGTCGTTCTGGCCCGGACCATCCGGACGCTCCAGCGCAGCCGACGGAAGTTCCCGTCGGCCGCGCTGGTCCGGATGCTCATTCAACAGAACGTCCCGCTTGCTGATCAGCCGACCGGGTCGGCCAGCACCTCCAGCCGGCTGATCCGGACGAAGCCGTCCGAGGCACCCGGCGCAGCACTGGTCATCGTCAGGCGGAGTTGGGTGGTGTTCACCGGGTCGAAGGCGAAGACCGTCGGGTCGCCGGCGGCCGCCCCCGGGGTGGTGGTGAGCCCGGTGACCGCAGACCAGGCCGCACCGTCCCAGAACTGGACCTGGGTGGTTTGCGGTGCCGCGTACCTGCCGGCGGTGACGGTGAAGGCAGCGGTGGCCGAGGACACCGTGTGGGCCGCCGGCCAACTGACCGACACCCAGTCAGCGGCATTCGCCTTGCTGACCGCCGGCAGCAGCGCGGTCGCCGACTTGTTGTAGTAGTTCGACCAGGCGGTGGTGGCCGAGTCATCCAGCAGCGCAGCCGGAACGGTGTCGCCGGCCCCGGAGTAGCTGGCGTCCGCGCTCGATTCGAACGCCGAGCCTTGGCTCGCGATATCGGTAGGGGCGCCGGCCGCGACCACCTCGATCCGGGCGCTGGCCCGGTAGTGGGTGCCGACGAGCTTCCCGGTGACGGTGACGGTGTGTCCGGCGGTGAGATCCGTTGCCGCGGGGCGGTTCCATTCTACGGCTGTGTCCGCCTGGTAGCCATCGGTGTAACCGACCCGGATGGTGCCGGGCAGCAACGGCGCCACCCCGACCACCGTCGTTCCTGCGTACCAGCCGATGTCCTGCACGTCGTAGACCGTCACCACCGCCGTAGCGGCAAGCTTCGACCCAGTGACCTTGCCGATGATCCGGTGGGTACCCGGCTCCGCCCAGCTGCCCGTCTTCTTCCAGACCACCGGCAGCGCGCTCGTCCTGCCGTTGGCGGCGACCGCGGTGATCTTCTTCGGCAGCGTCGGCGTGCCGCCGATGGCGACACGCACGTGCACCGGTTGAATGCCGACCGTGGCCTCGGAGCTGGTTCTGGTCGGGAAGATCGTGGTCGACTGCGGAGTCAGGTTCGCTCCGGTGACCGTCACCGTGATCGGCTCCGCCGAGCCGTTGGATTGCACGATGGCCAGTGCCTTGCCGTTGAAGGCCGAACGATCGGAGGACTTGTAGTTCTCGGCGCTCTCCTGCCGACCGTTGTCCAGCCCGACCAGGGTGCCGCCACCGGTGACCGAGAAGTGCAGGGGGTCATCGGCATCGGGAACCATGGTGCCGGCCTTGTCGACGACATCGACGGTGATGTAGGACAACGACCTGCCGTCGGCCGGGATCGCGGCCCGGTCGGGAGTCAGGCTCGTGGTGGTCGCCCTGCCCGCAGTGGTCAGCTTGTCGGTCGCGATCACCTTGCCGTTCCTGGTGGCGACCGCCTCGAGCGTTCCGGCCTCGAACGGCACGTTCCAGGCGAGGTGCAGCTTGCCGGTGCTGCCGTTCGGGCTGGTGTAGCTGCCGCCGGGGAAGGTCTTGTCGTCGCCGGTCGGTTCGGTGGTTTCCAGATAGCTGCGGCCGTCGGTCGTGGTTTTGTGGTCGAAGGTCCGGACGCCGAGAGACTTGCCGTTGAGGAAGAGCTCCACGGTGTCGGCGTTTGAGTAGGCCCAGACCGAGACCGGCTGCCCCGGCTGGTAATCCGTCCAGTTCATCGGCAGCAGGTGCACCATCGGTGTAGGCGACCACTGGCTCTGGAACAGGTAGAACATGTCCTTGGGGAAGCCCGCAGTATCGACCGCCCCGAAGTAGGACGACTTGACGGGGAACACGTCGTAGGGGGTCGGCTCGCCGATGTAGTCGAAGCCCGACCACAGGAATTCGCCGAGGAAGTACTTGCGGTCGCGGTCCTTCTTGAGTCCGTACTCGCCGCTCATCGTCCAGGACGCAAGGTTGTTGTCGTAGGACGACGCATTGCGCTTGCCCGGCGTGTAGTTCTCACCGGTGTTCGGGTAGGCCGGGTCCTGGTAGGAGCCCCGGGTCGAGGTCTCGGAGGAGGACTCCGACTCGAACAGGAACTTCGTGGGGAATGCGGCGTGCAGCGCATCCACCGACTTGGCGGTGTTGTAGTTCAGACCGAGACCATCCAGGTTGTTCAGGATCTGGGCGGTCGCCGAGGTGGGCGATGGCACCGAACGGTACTTGTCCGAGCCGATGACCACGGGCCGGGTGTCGTCCACTGCCTTGATATCCGCGATCAGCTTCTTGGAGATGGTCAGCCCGGCGGCGCTGGTGGAGTCGGGGATCTCGTTGCCGATCGACCACAGGATCACCGACGGCGAATTGCGGTGCGCGTACACCATCTCCTTGATGTCGGAGTCGCTGTTCGCGTCGAAGAACCGGCCGTAGTCGTAGGTGCGCTTGGGGGTGTGCCAGGTGTCGAACGCCTCCACCATCACCACGATGCCCATCTCGTCGCAGAGCTGCATGATCTCCGGCGAGGGCGGGTTGTGCGAGGTGCGGAAGGCGTTGACGCCCATGTTTTTCATGATCGTCAGTTCGCGGCGCAGCGCGTCCATGTTGGTCGCCGAGCCCAGCGCCCCCTGATCGTGGTGCAGGTCGACACCCTGCAGCTTGAGGTGTTTGCCGTTGAGAGTCATCCCCTGGTTCGGGTCGATGTCGTAGTAGCGGAAACCGAAGGACGTGGTGGTGCTGTCCACTGTCGCGCTGCCGACCTTGACGTCGGTTCGGACCCGGTACAGGTACGGATCTCCGGTCGACCACAGGTGCGGCCTGCTCACCGGAATGGTGGCCGGCACGGTCTGCTGTCCCACCGGCAGGGTGAACTTCGACGAGGCCTTGCCGACCGGCTTCCCGGTGGCATCCAGCACAGTGGTGACGACAGTGGTTGCGGCGTTGCGCTTCCCGTCATTCGAAATGGTGGTCTCGACGTGCGCGACCCCACGGCGTTGGGCGAGGTCGGCCTCCAGCGTCGGGGTGGTGACATACGTTCCCCAGCGGGCGACGTGTACCGGGGCGGTGACGGTCAGGTGGGTGTTGCGGTAGATGCCGCTGCCGGAGTACCACCGGCTGCTCGGCAGCTTGTTCTGCACCTTGACCGCGATCACGTTGGGGGTGCCGCCGGTATGGGCCAGCGTGGTCAGATCGACGCTGAAGCCGGTGTACCCGTAGGGGTGGGCTGCAGCCAGTGTGCCGTTGACGTAGACAGACGAGTCCATGTAGACGCCGTCGAACTCGACCGTGATCTGCTTTCCGGCATCGGCCTTCGGGAGGGTGAAGGTCTTGCGGTACCAGCCGAGACCACCCTGCAGGAAGCCGGTGCCGCTGTCGGTGCCGGCCTCGGCCACCGGGTCGAGGCCGATGCTCCAGTCGTGCGGGAGCTTGACCGCATCCCAGGTGGTGTCGTCGTAACCCGGGTCGGCCGCCCGTGCGTACGCCCCGGTCGGATCGGTGATGTCCTGGGAGTTGACGAGGGCAAACCGCCAGTCGTCGTTGAAGCTGACGGTGCGGGTGCCGTCGTCGAGGGTGCCCTGGATCTTGTCCGACCCGGCCGGCTGCGGTGCAACGGCGGCGACAGGCGCCGACGTCGCTACCGCGAGGCCTGCGGAGGCCTGGGCGGCCTGACCCGGTGGGGCTGCGGCCGAGGGTTGCGCTCCAAGCGGGACCAGTAGTCCCGCCGCCAGAAAAAGGGCGAACGTGGCTGCAAGGCGACGTCGGACCGGACGGGCTCGGCGATCAGCGTTGACCAAGGCAAACCTCCACAAATGGGAATGACGTGCGGTGACCGTATCGTCACGTGTAGACATAGGTCAACAGATCCGAACAGGTTTCTATCAGAGTCGGTTTCGAACTCGACATTTTAGGACAAATACCGTCAAAGATTTCGGCGTCGGTTCCCGGGCCTGCGCGGGGAGAGCGACTGTCGCGACCCGGCGACCACACCGAATCTGCTTCGACCCGGCGACCATGTCGAACCTGCTTCGACTCGGCGGCCCTGGGCCCGACGTGCGAAGCGAGGCAACCCGGCGCGGTGCACACCGATGGTCGGTAAACCCATCGCCGTGGACAGCGGATCGTAGTCAACTGAGTGCGTGGAGCTATATTTGACGGCCGATCCCCGGTCGGGTTCACAGCACGCTGTGGAGTCTTGGGGTCTGGTCGGGAGGTCGGATGGACGTCGCCGAACCCGGTCGCCGCAGACTGGATCGAACCGGTCCGGGGGTAGCCGAGCCGGAATCCCATCGCTCCCCGGACCCGTTGGCCGACATCGGTTTCGGTGCGGATGGTGCCGAACCGAGGCGAAGTCTCCAGCCGCTGGTCTGCCTCAGATCCGGCCGCCGGCGCCGACTCGCGTCTGGAAGAAGAGGGGCCGCCCGCTAGTGCCGACCGACAGGGCGATCAGGACCATCAGCGGGACGATCACCGGGATGCTCAAGACGGTCAACGCGAGGTCCGCGCACCGTTTCACCCGCTCGCCGGAGCGACCGCTCCGCCGGCTGATCGGCAACCAGGGCAAGGCGGCAGGCTTGGGACCTCGACTCGCCCAGGATCGAGTCGAGGCGACCGAGGTCCACCGGAAGATCGAACTGCTCGAGCAGGTGCAATTCGCGGCTCAGTGCCGGTGTCAGCGGTGGCGACTCCGGCCCACCGACGGTGACGGCGCACCAGCGCATCGAGGACTTCCGGCCGGCTGGGGCGTCGTCGGGGCCGGCCGGTAACAGGGTCAACGTCGCCGGGCTCGGTCGTTCCGATGAGGTTGACGAGTTGGGCAGGGCGAGGTACGGATCGACCTCCGGTGGCCCGGATCTCGACGGATGGCCGGGTACGACAGGGCTGGTGGTGATGTGGCACCCACTTGAGTTCAGGTGATGCTCGTGGCCGATAGGACCAGGGGTGCGAGGAGAGCTTTCCAACTCCGGGTAACGAGACGCTGACCCTGTGAAGCTGGATCGGAAATTAGCCGACTCCCCGGACAGTGGGCAATATGTCGCTCGAAGCTGCGCGGCGAATCACTCTGGAGATGGGTAAGGTTGACCAAGTGTGACGACGTCTGGACCGTACAAATAGGCAGGCGGGGGATCGGCCACCTTTCCGTGAATAGCCGGCGAAGCGTTCGGGCGGCAGTCGGCAGATCCCAACAGTCAGTCGACTATGGACGAGCCGGATAGCCGGAGATCCGCTCCGGTAGAGATGATCCCGATGTCGTCGTGAATGGCGGACCTGCTTGGTGTCGCCGCCCGACCGGGCGGTTGTCCCTGCGAGGCCGGGTATTTCGGCGTGTGGTCGAAATGGCCGATTCCAGTCGGACTGGCGAGGTGCCTATGGATCAACGGCTGGTACGGAGTCGGTGCAGTGGCCGGTCGCGCGGCTTTTCCCACAGGTATCTTTCCCTGGTCAGGAGCCTTCCTGCGCGGCCGGCACCGGTACTCCGCAGGCATGATCCGTGCGGTGATGGGGCACCATGTGGGGGTGATCAGGGGTCGCCCGAAGGACGCCCGGATCGCACACCACGACAGGGCCGGCCCGTGCGGCCGGCCCTTTGGAGAAGAAGGAGTCATCAATGCCATCACGCAAGGCGCGTACCGAATGGAGCGGCGGACTGCAGGACGGGTCCGGGAAGGTCTCGCTGGTCAGCTCCGGCATCGGCAGCTACGACGTATCGTTCCCGCGGCGCGCCGCCGACGAAGCCGGCGGAACGACCAGCCCCGAAGAGCTGATCGCCGCGGCTCATACCTCGTGCTATGCCATGCAGCTGTCCGCGATCATCGGTGAGGCCGGTGGCACGGTGAAGAGCCTGGTCGCCGACGCGGAGGTCGGACTGGGACCGGACCCGGCGGGCGGATTCCGGCTCACCGGGATCAAGCTCACCGTGCGCGGACAGGTCGAGGGCCTCGACGCCGACGGATTCGCCACGGCCGCGCAGGCGGCCAAGGAGACCTGCCCGATCTCGAAGGCGCTCACCGGCGTGACCATCACGCTGGACGCCGCCCTCGCGTAGTCCGTAGCGGCCGGGCCTTGCGGAGTCGACCCCCGCATGGCCCGGCCGTGCGTCCGGCCGGGCCTTCCAGACCCGGTCGGTCAGCCCAGCAGAGCGGCAGGCTCGACGACCGTGATGCCGTGGGCCGAGCCGACGGGTGCGTTGGTGAGCGAACCGGCCGAGGTGGTGAGCCCGGCAGCCAACGCCGCGTCGGCGCGCAGCGCAGCTTTCCACCCCTGGTTCGCCAGCGAGCTCATGTAGGGCAGCGTCGCGTTGGTCAGGGCAAACGTCGAGCTGCGCGGCACCGCGCCTGGCATGTTCGCCACGCAGTAGAAGACCGAACCGTGCACGGTGAACGTCGGGTCGTCGTGGGTGGTGGGGTGAGAATCCTGGAAGCAGCCGCCCTGATCAACGGCGATGTCCACCAGCACCGAGCCCTCGCGCATCTGCGCGACCAGTGCGTTGGTGACCAGCTTCGGCGCCTTGGCGCCCGGGATCAGCACCGAGCCGATCACCAGGTCGGCGTCGCGCACGGCCTCGGCGATGTTGAAGGCGTTGGAGGCGATGGTCTTCACACCGCCATGGAACTGGGTGTCCAGTCGGCGCAGCGTCGGCAGGGACAGATCGATGACGGTCACCTCGGCGCGCATCCCGAGGGCGATGGTGGCCGCGTGCATGCCGGCGACACCGCCGCCGAGCACCACGACCTTGCCGTTGGTCACGCCCGGCACGCCGCCGAGCAGCACGCCGCGGCCGCCCTCGTTGCGCATCAGGTGGTAGCCGCCGACGAGAGGTGCCATCCGGCCGGCGATCTCGCTCATCGGGGCCAGCAGCGGGAGTGAGCGGTCGGGCAGCTGCACGGTCTCGTAGGCGACGGACGTGGTACCCGCAGACAGCAGGGCGTCGGTCAGCGGGCGGTCAGCGGCCAGGTGCAGGTAGGTGAAGAGCAGCAGATCGTCACGGAGGTGGCGGTACTCGGACTCGATGGGCTCCTTGACCTTCACCACCATCTCGGCGGCCCAGGCCTCCTCGGCGGTCGCCACAACCGTCGCACCGGCCTCGACGAACTCGGCGTCACCGATCCGGGAACCCTCTCCGGCCCCGGCCTGCACCAGCACCTGGTGCCCCGCGCCGACCAGATGATGCGCGCCGGCCGGGGTGAGTGCGACGCGGTACTCGCGGTTCTTAATCTCTGCGGGTACGCCGATGAGCATGGGGAGGTGCCTTCCTGATGGGTTTCGAGGGGTGTGAAGACGAACAGCGAAGTTGAGTGTCTTCATTCTGAACTTATGCCCTGGCAAGGGGAAGATCTTCATCCGAAGATTCGGTGCAGAGGTAGAATTCAAAGCATGGATTCGACGACGAACGGGCCGCGGCCCCTCCCGTCGCAGATTGTTCGGCCACCGGCCTCCGCTTCGAATCCGGTGCCGGGCGTGCACCATGGTCGTCGCTCGGATCCCGCTGCGGTCGGCGGCACTGCGGACCGCCCTGGCCCGCCGTCCACCCTCGACGAGGTCGATCGCCAGATCCTGAAACTGCTGGCCGCCGATGCCCGTACCCCGAACAACGCGTTGGCCGCGGCGGTGGGGATCGCGCCGTCGACCTGCCTCGGCCGGGTGAGGGCACTACGGGCCGGCGGTGCGATCCGTGGATTCCACGCCGACATCGACCCGACCGCGCTGGGCCGCCCGCTGCAGGCGATGATCGCCGTCCGGCTGCAGGCCGGAGCACGCAGCCGGATGAAGGCCTTCACCGATCGCATCCGCTCGTTGCCCGAAGTACTCGACCTGTACTTCCTGGCCGGCGCGGACGATTTCCTCCTGCACGTCGCGGCCGCCGACGCGATCGGCCTACGCGACTTCGTGGTCGATCAGCTCTCTGCCCACCCCGAGGTCGCCCTCACCGAGACCAACCTGATCTTCGAACACCTCCGCGGCTCCGGCCCGGCCTGACGCATCGGCCGACGCACTGTCGGATGCGTGTTTTACCATTCGGCAATGCCGATCTCGCCCGCAGTCCCCGCCTCGAACGGCCTGATCCTCGCCGAAGAGCTCATGAGAAGTTCAGGGGTGCATCCGAGTGCGATCGCCGCTTTTGCCCACTCCTACCGGACGCTCGCGTCGGGTGAGACGGGCATCCTGGCGGAGGCCGATCTGGAGCCGATCGAGTCGCTGCCACGCCTCGCCGATCTGGAGACCGACGAGGTAGCGGCGAAGGAAGCCCTGCGGCAGACGGCGGTCGTCAAGCTCAACGGCGGCCTCGGGACATCGATGGGCATGGAACGCGCGAAGTCCCTGGTGCAGGTGCGGCCCGGCAAGAGTTTCCTGGATCTCATCGCCCGGCAGATCATCGCCCTGCGCGGCGAGTACGGCGTGGAGCTACCGCTGCTGCTGATGGACAGCTTCCGCACCCAGACCGACTCGCTCGCCGCGCTGGCCGCCCACCCGGATCTCGCGGTCGAGGACCTGCCGCTGGACTTCCTGCAGAACCGCGAACCCAAACTTCGGTCCGACGACCTGACACCGGTGAGCTGGCCGGCCGACCCTTCGCTGGAGTGGTGCCCGCCCGGGCATGGCGACATCTACACCGCGCTCGATGCGTCAGGCGTGATGGATCTGTTGCTGGACAGAGGTTTCCGCTATCTCTTCGTCTCCAACTCCGACAACCTGGGCGCCGTCCCGGATCCACGCCTTGCGGCCTGGTTCGTCGGCTCGGGGGCGCCGATCGGCGCGGAGTACTGCCGTCGGACCCCGGCCGACCGCAAGGGTGGTCACCTGGCCCGGCGCCGCAGCGACGGTCGGCTCGTGCTCCGCGAGTCCGCGCAGACCAGCCCGCAGGACGCGGCGGCGTTCGGCGACATCAACCTGCACCGTTACTTCAACAGCAACAACCTGTGGCTGGATCTCCGGGCGCTGCGCGACACGCTGCGGTCCAACGGTGGTGTCCTCGGGCTGCCGATCATCCGCAACGTCAAGACGGTCGATCCGTCCGATCCGACGTCACCGGAGGTGATCCAGATCGAGACGGCAATGGGCTCGGCGATCGAGGTGTTCGACGGCGCGATCGCGATCGAGGTCGACCGCACCCGGTTCCTGCCGGTCAAGGCGACCAGTGACCTGCTGGTGCTGCGGTCCGACGCCTACCTCCTGACGGACCGGGCGGAGGTCAGGTTGGTGCCGACCCTGACCACCGCCCCGCTCGTCGAACTCGACGACGTCTACAGGCTGCTGGCCGATTTCGACGCCAGATTCCCGTACGGGTCGCCATCGCTCGTCGGCGCGGAAAGCCTGAAGGTGAAGGGGGACTGGACCTTCGGACGCGATGTCACGGTCGTCGGGGCGGCGACGATGACGGCGGAAGGTGCCCCCGGCGTCATCGCCGACGGCACGGTTCTCGGCAGAGCAGGCTGATCGATGTCGGACGAACGCCACCCGCCCGACATGTGGCCGACCGGGTCGACGGTGAAGTACGCCAACCCCTGGATGAGCATCCGCGAGGACACCTTCGAACGCACCGATGGGCAGACCGGCGTCTACGGCGTGGTGGACAAGCCGGACTTCGCGCTCGTCATCGCCGAGCAGGACGGCCACTTCCACCTGGTCGAACAGTTCCGGTACCCGGTGGCGCGGAGGTCGTGGGAGTTCCCGATGGGCGGGTGGCCGCCCGGGAAGGGCGGCGACACCCTGGCCCTCGCGCAGGCGGAACTGCGCGAGGAGACGGGCCTGACGGCACAGACCTGGACGCATCTGGGCCGGCTCCACGAGGCGCCCGGATTCTGCTCGCAGGGTTTCGACCTGTTCCACGCCACCGACCTGACGCCCGGGGAACACGCCCGCGAGGACACGGAGATCGACATGGTGCACCGCACCTTCTCCGAGGCTGAGCTACGGGCGATGATCTCGGACGGGACCATCGTCGACGGGACGACGGTGGCCGCCTATGGCTTGTTGCTGGTGCGACGCTGACCGGGGAGATCGGCGAGACCGGCGGCCAGGACGTGCGGAGCGATCTCGTCGGCGAGCCGCACGGCGGGGACCTCCGGTACGACGAGGGCGGCCGCCCGGCGCTGTCCCTTCGTCATCCGCTCCCGTTGCTGGAGTCCCTCGTCTCCGACCACCTCGATCCTGGATACCAGGCCGCGGCCGATCGTCGCGCGGCCCTTGCCGACGACGCCACCTCGTCGGTCGGCACGGCCAGGGCGGGTCGCTCACGAGCCACCTCCTATCTCAGCGCCGGACTGGTGATCGTCGGCCTGGTCCTCGGCGTTGCCGCGGCCAGCACCCAGGACCAGGCGGCGGGGGCCGATCAAGCGCGGCTCGGGCTGCTCCAGGACATCGACACGGCGCAGGCCAAGCAGAGCGCGCTGGCCTCCCGGCAGAACCTGCTGGCCGACGAGGTCCGTTCGGCGCAGGCCGCTCTCGGGGTCGGCGGTCCACTCCAGACGGTGCAGGCGCTCGAGGTGCAGGGCGCTGTCACCGCAGTCACCGGGCCTGGCCTGACGGTGGTCATCGACGGATCAACCACCAGTTCCGGAGCCGGCGTGATCCTGGACCGCGACATCCAGCTCCTGATCAACGGGCTCTGGTCGTCCGGAGCAGAGGCCATCGCGATCGGCGGAGTGCGGCTGCGCACGACGAGCGCGATCCGTCAGGCGGGAAACGCCATCCTCGTCGACAACCGGCCGGTGTTCTTCCCCCTCGGCATCGAGGCCATCGGCGACCCGTCGAACCTGCACGTCAAGTTCGTCGACACGATCGGGTTCGGCCGGTTCCAGACGTTCGTCTCGCTCTACGGCATCAGGTTCGACATCTCCGCCCAGTCGACGCTGACGCTGCCGGCGGGCGCCTCGCCTGACCTCCGGTACGCCTCGGCGCCGGTCACCGCTGTGTCCAGGACCAGGTCAGCGGTGACCTCCCGGGACCGCGCCACGACAGTTCCGCCACCAGCGGCAACGTCCACCGCGGCTACGTCCACCGCGGCTACGTTCACCGCGGCTACGTTCACCGCGGCTACGTCCACCGTGGTGCCGACCACCGCGGTGTCCGCGTCGACCGCAGTGCCGATCACGCCGACTCCGACGGCATCATCCGGCAGCCGGTGACCAGCCGGTCGCCGGCCGGTCCGCCTCACACGGATCCGCGCCTGCCCGCCCGTAGAGTTCGACCCGGCCGGACTTCCGACCCCAGTCCCGGAGTGTGCGTCGGCAGACCTGGAGAATCGAGAGGGGATTCGAGACCTTGTACGCGGCAATCGCACTGGTCATCGGGGTCGCCATCGGCCTGTTCCTGCACCCGACCGTGCCCGACTGGCTGGGGCCGTATCTGCCGATCGCGGTGATCGCCGCCCTCGATGCGGTCTTCGGTGCGATCCGGGCGAACCTGGCGAAGATCTTCGACGCCAAGGTGTTCGTCATCTCGTTCATCGCGAACGTCCTGGTGGCTGCCTTCATCGTCTTCCTCGGGGACCAGCTCGGTGTGGGCTCGCAGCTCTCCACCGCCGTGGTCGTGGTGCTCGGCATCCGGATCTTCGGCAACGCCGCCGCCATCAGGCGTCACATCTTCAAGGCATGACGGACCCGGAGGTACCACCGGCCGACCAGCCCCCGGCCGACCGGCCCCCGGCCGATCGGCTCCCGGCCGATCGGCTCCCGGCCGATCGACGTCCGCCCGAAGATGGCCATCAGCCGAGCGAGTCGAGCGAGCAGCACGAGCACCACGAACCCGGCCGTCATGAGCGGCAGCCGTTGCGCCGCAGGGTGGTCGCGCGGTTCGCGGTGGCCGCCCTGTGTGCAGTGCTGGGTTTCGCGGGTGTCATCCAGGTGCGCCGTACCGCCTCCGGGGATGCGTTGGCGTCCGCCCGGCCGGACGATCTGGTCCAGATCCTGGACGGTCTGCAACGCCGCGAGGACGACCTCAACAAGGAGATCGGCGACCTGCAGGACACGCTGGCCCGGTTGCGGGGGAGCGGTGCGTCATCGGCGGAGGCGCTGGCCGAGGCGAAACGTCAGGCCGAGGCCCTCGGCATCCTGACCGGCGCCGTCCCGGCCACCGGCACCGGCATCCGGATCGTCATCGACGATCCGAAACGGCAGGTGCCGCCCGAACTGCTGCTGGACGCCGTCGAGGAATTGCGCAACGCCGGCGCCGAGGCGTTCCAGGTCGGGCCCGTCAGGATCGGTGTCGATTCGTCGTTCAGCGGGACCGGCGGTGCGATCAGCCTCGACGGCACCGCCCTGACCGCCCCGTTCACCATTCTGGCGATCGGCGATCCGCCGACCCTGGCCGCCGCGGTGGCCATCCCCGGCGGGGTCCTCGACACCGTCCGGCGGGCCGGCGGTGCGATGACGAGCACGCAGTCGCCGCGGATCGCGATCACCGCCTTGCGACCGGCCCGTACACCGCAATACGCTCGGCCGGCCGGGGGCTGAGCGAGTCCGTCGTGCATTCGACAAGAGAGGCCGGAACGCCGTGATCCCGCAGGACCTGCACTACAGCTCGGACCACGAATGGATCAGGAGCTCCGGAGAGGACACCGTGCGGATCGGCATCACCGATTACGCGCAGAACTCGCTCGGTGACATCGTTTTCGTGCAGATGCCCGAACCGGGCAGCACCGTCAGCCCGGGCGACTCGATCGGCGAGGTCGAGTCGACCAAGTCCGTATCGGACATCTTCGCGCCGGTATCCGGCACCGTCCTCGCCCGCAACGACGCACTCGACTCCACGCCCGAGCTGGTGAACGCCGATCCCTACGGCGACGGTTGGATGATCGAGGTGCAGCTGTCCGATCCGGGCGAGCTCTCCGACCTGCTCGACGCCTCCGCCTACGCGGAGCTGACCGGCGAGGCCTGATCGCCTGCGACCGGCCGCACAGCACTTCGTCATCCGGGTGTGCCGGCAACGCCGGGCACGGTACGGTCGTCTGCAACTGATCACGGTAAGTCGGCGCAGGGTGACCGGCGACCCCGCAGCGATGAACTACCCAGGATCTTTCTGACGAAGGAGTGCCGAGTGACCAGCAGTGAGCGCGAGTCCCCGTCGGTCCCCCCGCGGGCGGCCGATGTGTCCGACTCGACCACGGTCTTCTCCACGGGGTTGTTCGGTGGCGAGGCCGAGGTGACCGAGGAAGGGCTCGGTGGTCTCGAGTCGCTGTCCACCGGTTCCGCGCTGCTCGTCGTCAAGCGAGGCCCCAACGCCGGGTCGCGCTTCCAGTTGGACAAAGAGGTCGTCAGCGCCGGACGCCACCCGCAGAGCGACATCTTCCTGGACGACGTCACGGTGTCGCGTCGGCACGCCGAATTCCGACGGTCCAGCGAGGGCTACGAGGTGTCCGACGTCGGATCGCTGAACGGCACCTACGTCAACCGCGAGCCGGTCGAGTCCTCCACCCTGTCGAACGGTGACGAGGTGCAGATCGGGAAGTTCCGCCTGGTCTTCCTGACCGGGAGCCAGCCGGTGGGCGACACCGGGTCATGACGGCAGCAGGCCTCCCCTGGACCGGAGTGGCCAGCATCGGGTCCGTGTTGGGCCGCCTGAAGTCCGAGTTCCCCGACGTGTCGATCTCAAAGATCCGCTTCCTGGAATCGGAAGGTCTGGTCACCCCCCACCGCACGCCGTCGGGATACCGGCAATTTTCTGCCGCGGACGTCGAACGACTCAGGTACGTGCTCGCCGCGCAGCGCGACCACTACCTGCCGCTCAAGGTCATCAAGGAACACCTCGAAGCCATCGATCGAGGGCTCGAGCCGGCCACCCCGAGCCCCCGGCTGCCCCGCGCGCTCGTCTCCACCCAGGGACCGAGCGCCCGCGACTTCGCTCCGGCGCCCGAGATCCGGTTGACGAAGGCCGAACTCCTCGCCGAATCCGGGCTGGAGGCCAGCGACCTCGCAGAACTGGAGCAGTTCGGGTTGCTCGCCCCGGGCACGGGTGGTTATTTCGACGCCGATGCGGCGGTGATCGCGACCACGGTCGCCGAACTCCTCGCCGCCGGCCTCGAGCCGCGTCATCTGCGGCCGTTCCGCACGGCCGCCGAGCGGGAGTCGGCACTCGTCGCCCAGTTGGTGTCGGCGCAGGCCCGCCAGAAGGATCCCGATGCGCGCGAGCGCGCCGGAGCGGCTGCGGCTTCCGTCGCAGCGACCGTGCTGAGGTTGCACTCCCTGCTGGTGAAGGCCGGGCTGCGCCGCGAGCTCGGGATCTGACGACTGCTCGATCCCCGGTTGTCGCATTTCGGTTGCGGGTGTGTCGCGGCGTGTCGCTCGTCAGGCGTGAAGTGCTTCCGCCGTGAGCGAAGTCCGGCTGTCCGTACTCGCCGGGATCGTGCTCCGTGTAGCGTTCGCGAATGGGTAGTTGCAGTAGGTGGATGGGCGCAGGACGAATCAGGAAGGCACACCGAGATGATCGAGATGCGCATCGTCGGCGTCCATGTCGAGATGCCGAATTCGCAGCCCATTCTGATGCTCACCGAGGTCTCCGGACCGCGCAGCCTCCCGATCATGATCGGCTCGGTCGAGGCGACCGCGATCGCCATGCACCTGCAGGGTGTCCGACCGGCCCGGCCGCTGACCCACGATCTGCTCGGACAGGTGATCACCGCCCTGGGCCGCAAGGTCGAGCAGGTCCGGGTGGTCGACTTCCGCGAGGGCACCTACTTCGGTGAGCTGGCCTTCGACGACGGCACCACGGTGTCCGCCCGTCCGTCCGACGCGGTGGCGCTCGCCGTCCGCGCCGGCATCCCCGTGTTCGTCGACGATGCCGTGCTGGCCGAGGCCGGGGTGGTCGTCCCCGAAGAATCGGAAGAGGACGTGGATGACGCCCTCAGTGCCGAGGAGGGTGAACCCGAGGACGCCGAGGACGAGGTCGAGCGCTTCCGCGAGTTCCTCGACTCCGTCTCGCCCGAGGACTTCGACAAGTCCTGACCGGCTGGTGTCGCGCTTATCAACTTCCACGGCGCTCATGAAGTCGTCTCTTCCTGTCCCTCCGGTCCCATTTCGTGCACGTTGATGAGCGCGGACGAAGATGATAAGCGCGGGCAAGTGGCCTAACCCTGAAGTGAAGGTTGAGGACACGCCGCGGAGGCCGTTGACCCTGGCCCGTCGCACGCCTACCGTCAGGGACAAGTCACGCGCTTGTGATTCGACCCGGCCAGGTGTGCGGATCGGATCCTCCTCCACCGGCACCTGCCGGTGGGGACAGAGCGATGCGGTCGAGGCTTCACGACCAGTTCAGCTCCGCGCCGGAGTCCGGACGAAACCAGGAAGGTGGGCGCAATGCGCGAGAGCGAGCAGGGCGCGCTCTTTCCGGACGAGTCGGTACCCGACGAATTCGTCGGGTACCGCGGCACGACCGCATGTCAGGCGGCCGGCATCACGTATCGGCAGCTCGACTACTGGGCCAGGACGTCGCTGGTGGTTCCGACAGTGCGGGACGCCACCGGTTCCGGGACCCAGCGGCTCTACTCCTTCACCGACATCCTGGTGCTCA
Organism: Nakamurella sp. UYEF19; assembly: GCF_040546275.1. Classification (NCBI taxonomy): domain Bacteria; kingdom Bacillati; phylum Actinomycetota; class Actinomycetes; order Nakamurellales; family Nakamurellaceae; genus Nakamurella; species Nakamurella sp. UYEF19. The sequence goes on from NZ_JBEPNO010000016.1 coordinate 38,038, forward strand.
AGGTGGTCAAGCGACTGCTGGACACCGGGGTGTCGCTGCACAACATCCGCGTGGCGGTGGAGCACCTGCGCAACCGCGGGATCGAGGATCTCGCCGGCGTGACGCTGTTCTCGGATGGTGCGACCGTCTACGAGTGCACCTCGGCGGAGGAGATCGTCGACCTGCTCCAGGGTGGTCAGGGTGTGTTCGGCATCGCGGTCGGCGGAGCCATGCGTGACGTCACCGGGACGCTGGCGGAGTTCCCGGCCGAGCGCGTCGACGGTGACCGGGTGGTCCCGGTCGCCCACGACGAACTGTCCCGCCGCCGTCAGGCCCGCACCGCCGGCTGAAGTTCCTCCGGAGCGGCATCGAATCCCGGGCTGCTCCACTCGTGCCTCACCACCCCTCCTGCTTCACCACCCCGCCCCCCGGCGCCCACTCGGTGCCGGGGGGTTTCTTCGGCAGGTGCAGGGTGGCGCGGTCAAGCCAACCGACTCGCCTCCGGGGCCCCGACGGGAAACAGTGCCGGGTACGAACCATGAGGAAAACTAATGAGCAAGGCTACTAATGAGGTAACCTAAAGATATGAGCACCAGCATGACGATCCCGGTCATCGAAGACCCGGTCGTACCCACCGCCAGCGCGGAGATGGCGGCAGCGGAGATCGCGGCAGCGGAGTTCGCGTCAGCCGAGATCGCGGTCGAGGACGTGGCCGCCCTCCGCGGCGCCGTCCTGATCCTCGCCCGCCGCCTCCGTCACCAGCAGGCCGGCGACGAGCTGTCGCCCTCCGAGGCCGCGGTGATGGGCCGGGTCGGCCGCGCCGGCCCGATGACCCCGGGTCACCTGGCCAAGTCCGAACACGTCCAACCCCCGTCCATGACGCGCATCATCGAGCGGCTCGAGGCACGCGGATTCCTCCGTCGGGATCCGGATCCGGGGGACCGGCGTCAGGTGCTGGTGTCCCGTACGCCCGCCGGTGACGACTTCGTCGAACGGTCGCGTGCGGTTCGGACGGCATGGCTCACCCAGCAGGTGGGGCGGCTCGACCGCGACGACCAACTGGCCATCGCCGCGGCGGCGGCGGCGCTGACGAGACTGGCGGAACTCGCGTGAGCCGGTCCGTCATCAATTGTTCCCAGATGGATCCGCAGGACGGCCAATCGCCGGCAGTGGAGACCCAGGAGGCCGCCAGGATCACGATGTTCGCAGCGCTGCGGGTGCGCAACTACCGGCTCTTCTTCTCCGGCCAGGTGGTCTCCAACACCGGGACCTGGATGCAGCGGATCGCCCAGGACTGGCTGGTCCTGGAGATCACCAACTCGCCACTCGCGGTCGGTATCACCACGGCCCTGCAATTCCTGCCGATGCTGCTGCTCGGCCTGTGGGGCGGCCTGATTGCCGACCGCTACCCCAAGCGCCGGCTGCTGCTGATCACCCAGGCCAGCATGGGTCTGCTGGCCGTGGTCCTCGCGGTGCTGACGCTCAGCGGGCACGTCCAGGTCTGGCACGTCTACGTCATCGCTCTCGGCCTCGGCCTGGCCACCGTGGTCGACAACCCGTCCCGCCAGACGTTCGTCAACGAGATGGTCCCGCACGAGCTGGTGCGCAACGCGGTCAGCCTCAACTCGGGCAACTTCCAGCTCGCGCGGATGCTCGGCCCGGCCGTGGCCGGCGTGGTGATCAGCCTCGTCGGGTCGGGGTGGGCCTTCGCCCTGAACGCCCTGACGTACCTCGCCGTGATAGCCGGGCTGGCCATGATGCGTACGTCCGAGCTGGAGCCCCAACCCCGACCGCAGCGCGGGCCCGGTCAGATCCGGGAGGGTCTGCGCTACGTGAGGCACCAGCCGCAGCTCCTCTGGACCATCGTGCTGGTATTCTTCGTCGGCACCTTCGGCTACAACTTCGCGATCATCCTGTCGGCGTACACCAAGGACGTCTTCCACTCCGGGGCCGACCTCTACGGGCTGCTGAACACGGCGATGGCCGCCGGCTCGGTCGTCGGCGCGCTGCTCGCGGCCCGCCGGACCACCGGTCGGATGAGCCTGCTGTTCGGCACCTCGGCGGCCTTCAGCGTGATGCTGATCCTGCTCGGCGTGACGCCGTGGCTGTGGATCTTCGTCGGTCTCCTCGTCCTCACCGGACTGTTCTCGGTCAGCTTCAACACGCTGGCCAATTCGACCGTGCAGCTCCGGACCGACCCGGCGCTGCGCGGCCGGGTGATGAGCCTCTACATGCTCGTCTTCATGGGCGGGACGCCGTTCGGGTCCCTGATCGTCGGGGCCATCACCGACAAGTGGGGTGCGCCCCTGGCCCTGGTGATCTCCGGGATCGTCTGCGTGCTCGCGTCCGTCGGCACCGCCGTGCTGGCCGCCCGGAGTACCGGCATCACGGTGCACGTCGACCTGCACAAGGGTGCCGAACGCCACGTCACGCTGGTCCAGCAGAACGCCTGACCCGCAAGCGTCGCTGGTAGCGTGACCAGTGTCGTTGACCCCCCGCGGGAGAGCCCGGACACTGCAGTTCGCCGGGCGCCGAAGGAGCAAATCTCCCCACCAAACTCTCAGGCCGAACGGACCGCGAGGGACAGACACCTCTGGAAAGAAGCCCGCGCCAGGCGTGGGCTCGCCGAAGGGGCAAGCGTTGCCGATCTTCTGCTCCGTGGAGCAGGGACCGGCGGCGTGGAAGCTCTCAGGTACCGATGACAGAGGGGGAGGGCGTGACTGTGCCCTGGCCCCGGCCCGGACCGACGCAGTGACGTGGTGTCCTGGTTTTCCCGTCATCGGCACGCAGCCTTCCGAGCTGCGAGAACGGCAGGTCGACATGGCCCCGATCGATCACCCCCAGCTCGCGCATCCCGCGGCGGCACACACCGACTTCTCGCGATCGTCCCCACTGGACCCGGAGAGCTTCGCGGACCGCCACATCGGGGTCGACGAACCCGGCCTCGCGGCGGTGCTCGAGGCCCTCGATCAACGTGATCTGGACGCGTTGGAACTCGCCGTCGTCCCGGCCGGCATCCGGTTCGGCCGGCCGCTCGACCTGCCTGAGCCGGCCACCGAGACGCAGACGCTGACCGAACTGCGCACGCTCGCGGCCAAGAACCGTCCGATGGTGCAGATGATGGGTCTCGGCTACCACGACACCATCACCCCTGGCGTCATCAAGCGGAACGTGCTGGAGAACCCGGCCTGGTACACGGCATACACGCCGTACCAGCCGGAGATCTCGCAGGGTCGCCTCGAGGCGCTGCTCAACTTCCAGACGGCCGTCTCGGACCTGACGGGTCTCGACATCGCCAACGCCTCGATGCTCGACGAGGCCACTGCGGCTGCCGAAGCGATGACGTTGATGCGCCGCACCGCCCGCTCCAAGTCCAACCGCTTCGTGGTCGACGCCGACACTTTGCCGCAGACCATCGCCGTCATCCGGACCAGGGCGGAACCGCTCGACATCGAGGTGGTCGTCAGCGATCTGTCCGCCCCTGACTCACCTCTGCCGGTCGGCGACTTCTTCGGTCTGCTGCTGTCCTACCCTGGTGCTTCCGGGGCCGTGCGCGACCAGCAGGCGTTGATCGCCGAGGCGCACAGCCGCGAGGCCAAGGTCGCAGTCGCCGCCGACCTCCTCGCACTCACCCTGTTGCGCCCGCCGGGTGAGATCGGCGCAGACATCGCCGTCGGTTCGACCCAGCGGCTCGGCGTCCCGCTCGGGTTCGGTGGTCCGCACGCCGGCTACATGGCCGTCCGCACCGACGTGCAGCGGCAACTGCCCGGCCGTCTGGTCGGCGTCTCCCACGACGCCGCCGGCAACCCCGCCTACCGGCTCGCCCTGCAGACCCGTGAGCAGCACATCCGCCGCGAGAAGGCGACGTCGAACATCTGCACCGCCCAGGTGCTGCTGGCCGTCATCGCCTCGATGTACACCGTCTACCACGGCCCCGAGGGTCTGACCAAGATCGCCCAGAAGATCCATCTGCAGGCCGGTCAGGTCGCGTCCGCGTTGGAAGCCGGTGGCATCACCGTCGAGCACGCCCACTTCTTCGATACCGTGCGTGCGCTGGTCCCCGGACGGGCGCGGGCCGTCGTCGCCGCAGCGCGTCAGGCCGGCATCAACCTCTGGGCGGACGGCGAGGACGCCGTCCAGGTCAGCGTTTCGGAGAAGACCACCGCGGAGCACCTGCGCCTGGTCGTCGAGAGCTTCGGCGCCGAGACCACCGACGCCCCTTGGGTTCCCGAGGGTGACGCACCGACCAGAACTTCTCAGTTCCTGACGCACCCGGTCTTCCACGAGCACCGCTCGGAGACTGCGATGCTGCGGTACCTGCGCCGGCTGTCGGACATGGATCTGGCGCTGGACCGCAGCATGATCCCGCTGGGCTCCTGCACGATGAAGCTGAACGCCACCACCGAGATGGAGGCGGTGACCTGGCCGGAGTTCGCCGGTCTGCATCCCTATGCTCCCCTGGAAGACGCCACCGGCATGCTGGAACTCGTCGACCAGTTGGAGAAGTGGCTGGTCGAGATCACCGGCTACGCGGCGGTTTCGCTGCAGCCGAATGCCGGTTCGCAGGGTGAGCTGTCGGGGCTGCTTGCCATCCGTGCCTACCACCGCTCGCGGGGCGACGAGCACCGCACCATCTGCCTGATCCCCGCCTCTGCGCACGGCACCAACGCCGCGTCGGCCGTGATGGCGGGCATGAAGGTGGTCGTCGTCGGGACGGATGACGGCGGCAACATCGACATGGCCGACCTGGGTGCGAAGGTGGCGCAGCACGCCGACAACCTGGCGGCGATCATGGTGACCTACCCGTCGACGCACGGCGTCTTCGAGGACACCATCACCGATCTCGCCGCGCTGGTGCACGGTGCCGGCGGTCAGGTCTACGTCGACGGGGCCAACCTGAACGCGCTCGTCGGGGTGGCCCGTCCGGGCGAGTTCGGCGGCGACGTCTCGCATCTCAATTTGCACAAGACGTTCTGCATCCCGCACGGTGGCGGTGGCCCCGGCGTCGGTCCGGTGGCGGTCGCGGCGCACCTCGCGCCGTTCCTGCCCAGCCACCCGCTGGGGCTGAACGACACCGGAACCTTCGGATCGATCGGGGCCATCTCGGCGGCGCCGTGGGGTTCGGCGTCGATCCTGCCGATCTCCTGGGCCTACATCCGGATGATGGGCGCGGACGGACTGCGGCGGGCCACGCTGACCGCCATCGCCTCGGCGAACTACATCGCCCGGCGGCTCGACGAGCACTTCCCGGTGCTCTACACGAGCGCCACCGGTTTCGTCGCGCACGAATGCATCCTCGACCTCCGCCCGATGACGGCCACCACCGGCGTCACCGTCGACGACGTGGCAAAGCGACTGGCGGACTACGGTTTCCACGCACCGACCATGTCGTTCCCGGTGGCCGGCACCTTGATGGTCGAGCCGACCGAGAGCGAAGACCTGGCGGAGATCAACCGCTTCTGCGACGCGATGATCGCGATCAAGGGCGAGGTCGACAAGGTCGGCTCCGGGGTCTGGCCGGTCACCGACAACCCGCTCCGCGGCGCCCCGCACACGGCGGAGTCGCTCGCGGGTGAGTGGGACCACCCGTACACCCGCGCCGAAGCGGTCTTCCCGCCCGGTGTGGTGCCGGCCCGCAAGTACTTCCCGCCCGTCGCTCGCATCGACGGGGCGTTCGGGGACCGGAACCTGGTCTGCTCCTGCCCACCGATCGAGGCGTATGCGTAGCGAGGGCCAGTACCGTCGCAGGCATGGACCGACGGCTGGCGGGTGCGCTGCTGCTGGTGGGGGTGCTGACCTGCGCCCTGGTGGTACCGGCCGCCCTCGGGCGCACCGTCGTCGGTGTGCCGGTGGCAGCCCCGGCCCCGGGACCGCCCGTACCGGGTGACTGCCTTGCCTCGATGGCCGGCATCGCCGATTCGTCCGTCGTCTACTCGCAGGCCTCGGCACTGCAGCTGCCGACCGGCACGATCGGGAGCTGCGCAGGCCCGATGGTCGGCGAGGTGGTGTCGGTCGACCCGACCGGATCCGAGCCGGCCAACGCGACCATCAACAGCTACGTCACCGGGGCGAAAGCCTGTGCTACCAGCACCATCGGCTACCTCGCCGTGCCGGCGACCCGCACCGTCGACGGCATCACCTGGAAGCCGGGACTCGGTTCGGGCTCCGACCAGATCGGGCCGGACGCCCGGCAGGCGGCCGCCGGTCAGCAGTGGTCAGCCTGCGTGGTGACGGGCGCGACGTCGCGCTACTCCGGATCGTTGCGCGGCGCCTTCGCGCACGGTCCGCTGCCCGTCGCCCTCGGGCTCTGCTGGCCGGGCGGCGTCAGCATGGCCACGGAGCTGATTCCCTGCGACCAGCCGCACCAGAGCCAGCTGCTCGCCACTGGAGTGGCGTCCGGCGCGGCCCCGGGTCCAGCACTCGCCGAACGAACGGTCCTGACGGCCTCCTGCCGGCAGTACGCCCGCACCATGATGGCCGGCCGCGCGGTCACCGCCGGTGATCCGTTGGCAATCCAGGTGGTCGCGCAGGGTCTCGGCCCGCAGGTGCTGCTGTGTTCGGCGACGGTGACCGGGTCGAACCGACTGACCGGGTCACTGATGGGGATCGGGACGCGGCCGCTGCCGCTCGCCAACTGAGGCGCGTCCTGCCGCCCGATCTCTCATCGGTGATGCACGTCACAACGAGGTCTAGCATCGGTGGATGACCGGTCGTCGGACGGGTTCTCTCGTCGTGGTGCTGGCGATGCTCGCTGTGCTGACCGGCCATGCCTTTCTCCGCCCGCAAATGGCCGGAACCGCGGTGGCGATCACCGTGCCCGGTCCGCCCCGCCCCGGCGACTGCGTGCTCTCGGCCCCGGATCCGTCCCTGTCGATCACTTCCGGGCTGACGACCGACGTCTCGGTGGTGCTCGGCCCCTGCGTCAATGCGGTCGGCATCGTCGGCGAGATCGTCTCCGTCAGCGCCGGGCGGCGGTCGGGTTCCGACCAGACGATCGGCGCGTTGATGGGTACGTCCGGAGACTGCTGGGCAGCCGCCTCGCGATATGCCGGGTTGGTCGCCGACGACGGCGTGGCCAGGCTCCCGACGGTGGTGTCCGATCCGGGCGAGGCCATCCAGTGGCATCCGGACCTGCGTGTTCGCGGCCAGCGGATCGGGGCGGATCTGCTGCAGCAGGCCGTCGGGCGCGGGTGGTCGGCATGTGTGGTGCGCCCGCTCACCCTCGCCGCCTACACCGGCTCGATCCGCGCAGCGCTGCGGACCGGCCTCGCGCCGGCCGAGTACGGCAGTTGCTCGGCCACGGCAGATCTGCGGGAGTCGTCGCTGGTGCCATGCTCCCGGCCCCACAGCACCGAACAGCTGGGGTGGGCCGGCCTTCCGATCGGCTCGGTGGCTCAGGACCGCCTGCAGCAGTCATGCCGATCGCTGGCCGTCCGCCTGCTGCGCACGGGGGACCCGACCTATGCGGGGGCACTGCGGATCGTCACCGTCACGCACGACATCACCACCTGCGCAGCAGTTGTCACTGGGCCGGGCCGGCTGGTCGGGTCCCTGATCGGTCTCGGGGCCGGGCCACTTCCTTTCGCCGGCTGACGCTTTCGCCGGCTGACGCTTTCGCCGGCTGGAAGCGTTCGCCGGCTGGCGAAACTTCCCCGGCTGGCAAAACTTCCCCGGCTGGCAAAACTTCCCCGGCTGGCGAAACTTCCCCGGCTGGCGAAACTTCCCCGGCTGGCGAAACTTCCCCGGCTGACGGAACTCCCGGTCAGCCGGTGGATGTCAGCGTTTGCAGGGCGGGCGCCAGGTCTGCCAACGAGCCGAGCGAGGTGTAGTTCCCCCCGCCGGCCTGGGCGATCTCCGTCATGGCCGCCTCGTTGACATCGCCGGAGAGTCCGATGATGTAGAGCCCGACATTCTTGTTCTGCCCGGCCAGGGCGGCGATGGTGCTCTTCAGGGCTGAGCGGGTGAGGCCGGGTGTGGTGTCCGCGCCATCCGTCACCACGATCACCTTGTTCGGACGGCCCGCGACCGCGCTGTTCACGGCGTCGGTGTACGCGGCCTGGATGGTGCCGTAGGTCCAGCTGTTGCCGCCGGGGAACAGCCCGGTCACGGAGGTGTTGATGACCGCGGCCCTCGTGCCACCACCGATCTGGTCGGTCAGCGCACCGGTGGGGACCAACTTCTGGTATCCGGCAGCACCGTCCTGGGTCGAGAACGACCACAGGCCGAAGAAGTCGAGCGGGTTCTTGGCCAGTGCGGCGGTGGTGGCCTCACGCATCCAGGTGATCCGTTGCTGACCGCCCTCGACGGTGTCCATCGACCCCGACGTGTCCAGCACCAGGGTGATCACCGGCGTCGTCGGGGCGGCCGGTGTGGTCGGGGTGGTGGGTGTCGTCCGCGTGGTGGGCGCGCTGCTGGCCTTGGTCGGTGCAGTGCCCGCAGACGTCGGAGGGGTCGACTTCGTGGTCGGGGAGGTGGGCGCGGAGGTCGTCGAACCGGTCGGGCCGGTGGCCGTCGTGGCGCTCGAGGCCGGTGCACTCGGGACGGGAGCACTGGAGGCGGGAGGACTCGACACGGGTGTACTCGACACGGGTGAACTCGGCACTGGAGCACTCGAGGCGGGAGGCGGCGAACTGGCGGTCGGCGACGACCCCCTGGCCGTCGCCCAGGCTGCGTGCAGTGCGGTGCGTACCTCGGTTTTGGCCTCCGGCAGGGCGGTCACCGTGCTGCGCAGGTCGACTCCGGGTGCCGTGGCAGGGGTCGCGCTGGTCCGCAGGTCGTCCTTCGTCAGGATGGCGATTCCGGCTGGATCACCGAGGTACGCGTCGAAGGCCGCGGCGGCGTCGGACATCGCGTCGCTCACCCAGGGCGCGGTGAGCTGGATGGCCATGATCTCGTCGTGGGCGGTGGGGCCTGCGGGATAGACGGCCGCGAGACCAGGGGGGTTTGCGGTGTTGAACGAGGCGAGATCGGACTCGACGACCGGAACGGCGTCGAACGTCGCCTGTCCGGCGGCGAGAGCGGTGAGGGCGACGGCGGTCTTGTCCGGCGGTGCGGGTGTCGACGAGGCAAGGCGGGCCAGCAGCGAGGACGCCCCGGTCACGGCCGCGGCGTCCAACGGCTTGTCGTCCGGATTGGCCGTCGAGGCGGCCACGAGGGACTCCAGGGCGTAATTCGACGCCCGGTTGGTGACGGGATCGGGCATCGCCAGGACGAGCGCCGTGCCTGACCCGGTGGCCAGCGAAGACCAGGTCGGTGCAGCGCCGGTCGGGGCAGCCCGAACCGCCAGGACGACGGGGGAGATCGCGAGGCTGCTGTTCGTGTGGCCGGCCGTCATGGCGGAGTTGCTCGCGTCGACAGCAGCGACATCAGAGGCCGAGTCGACCACCCAGAGGGCCGGGGCGGGAGTTGGCTGGTTCTTCCAGCCTGCGGCCAGCGCGGACGCTGCGACAGCGCCGTCGGTGACGCTCACGACGACGGACACGCAGGTGGACCTGGCGACCGGCTTGGTGGCGTTGAACGCTGCGGCGGCGTCCGTCGCCGCGCGACCCGCGCCCGGAGAGGCAGTGACCTCCAGCACGGTGTTACCGGTGCAGGCCGCGACGTCCTTGTTCCTGTCCAGGACGACGAAGTACCCGACGGTGAGAGCCGCAACGAGCAGGACGACGACCGCGACGACGATCGGCCACGCTGCTACCCGCCGTCGGCCACCGGCATCGGCGTGACGCCCCATCGAATCTCCTGTCCGTGCCTGACTGCCCCGGCGTCCAGTGCCGGCCGTCCCGCTGGATGTCCCGGCCGGACCCGGGTACAGGACCTGATGACGCTGGTTCCATCCGGTCGTGGCCGCCGAATCCGGCTCTGGCTGCCAACTCTAACCGTGAGAACGACGGTTCAGCGGCCCGGAGCGGCCCCTCGCGGCCGGGGTGAACCCTGTCCCGGCTCCGGGATCCTCCGGAAATTACCCGCTGACCGGGGTGGAAATTACCCGCTGACCGGGGTGGAAGGTGGAAGCTGGAAGGATCACCTGACACGATGGTGAAGTACAAGATGGTGAAGTAACGGTGGCGGGTGCCGCCCGACCGGCTATGCGTTCCGCCGATGCCTTCCGCTCCGGGGAATGCGATCGGGAAGCGATTGAGAGAGGACTCCAGCGATGGCCAACCCATTCGTCAAAGGATGGAAGTACCTGATGGCGCTGTTCTCGTCGAAGGTGGACGAGTACGCCGATCCGAAGGTGCAGATCCAGCAGGCGATCGAGGATGCACAACGCCAGCACGCCGCACTCTCCCAGCAGGCCGCCGCGGTGATCGGCAACCAGCGTCAGCTGGAGATGAAGCTGACCCGGCAGATGGGCGACGTGGAGCGACTGCAGTCGCAGGCGCGTCAGGCACTGGTGCTCGCCGACGACGCCAGGGCCAAGGGCGACACGGCCAAGGCTGCGCAGTTCGAGCAGACCGCAACGACGCTCGCCACCCAACTGGTGGCCAGCGAGCAGGGCATGGACGACCTGAAGACCATGCACGACCAGGCGCTGCAGTCTGCGGAGCAGGCCAAGAAGGCCGTCGAGAACAACGCCATGGCCCTGCAGACCAAGCTCGCCGAGCGCACCAAGCTGCTCTCGCAGCTGGAGCAGGCCAAGATGCAGGAGCAGGTCTCCGCGTCGTTGAACTCGATGTCCGCCCTCTCCGCGCCCGGCAACACCCCGTCGCTGGACGAGGTCAGGGACAAGATCGAGCGCCGCTATGCCAACGCGCTCGGTTCGGCCGAGCTGAGCCAGAACTCGGTCGAGGGCCGGATGCTCGAGGTGCAGAAGTCGACCTTGGACATGGCTGGCGCCTCCCGTCTGGACCAGCTCCGCGCCCAGCTCCACCCCGAGCTCTCGGGTGGGCAGGCCCGCGCCATCGACCAGTCGACGACGGCGGCCCCTGCCTCTCCCGGGATTGACATCAACAAACAGGCCTGATGGGCGTCAACCCCGTCGTCAGGGCCCTGCGCAACTCTGTCCTGAAAGGGGCGGCAGGCCGGCGCCCGGCCGACGCCCTCGCACGGGGGGTCGAGGCCGCGGGCCAGGTCGGCGCCTCGGCGTCGGAGTTTCTCCGGGTGCGCCGTGATCCAGCCGAAGCCGCGGTGCGCCGCCGGAAGGCCGCCGTGCGCCGCGCGAACATCTGGGGTGCCGGGGCGGTCGTCGGTGTCGCCGGCGGCGCGGCCCTGACCATCGGAATCGTCAACGACGGTGTGACGGCGTCGGCCGTCTTCTCGTTCATCCTGGTCGCCGCGCTGGTGATCTGGTGCCTGCTCGGGGTGATCCGGTCGGTCCGCGATGTGCGGGCCCGTTCCAGGGTGCTGGCCGCCCTGCCGCCGCCGCAGCCTGGTCGCCGGCCGGTGGCCGCGCCGATCCGCGGCGAGATCGCCCACCTCGACTCGTATTCCGACCGATTGCGGCAGCTGGTCCCGATGTTGGACCAACGCTCCGGTTCGACCGACCTCGGCCGTGAGGTGATCGCCGCGGCAGACACTGCGGAGGTCGTCCTGCGTCGTCAGGCGCAGGAGTTCACCGGTGTGCGCAAGGCCGCCTCGGCCGGTCCCGGTTCCGCCCGCGCCAGGCTGGACGCCTCCTCCGGTGAGCTCGCGGGGCGGATCCGGGCCGGTGTGCAGGAGTACGGCAGGCTGGTGGCAGCAGCCGCCGAGACCGTTGCGGCGTCGGCCCAGCTCGATGTGGCCGCCACGGGGCTCAGCGGTCCGACCGACCGGCTGGAGGCGCTCACCGTCGGCATGCAGGAGATCGCCCTGCATGCTCGTCCTGGCGGCCCTTCCTAGCACCTGTTTGCCGAATCCGGTTCCTGGGGTCGGTCCCGGCTAGATCGTTTCCGAGCGGGTCGAACGGGCGTCATGGCAGACTCCGAGCAGGCTGCGGAACCAGTGGGACGGGCAGCACGTCAAGCCTGCGAACAGAAGAGGAACGGAGGCGGGCACCGGCGTGGACGTGCTCGGCATCGATTTCGGAACGTCCAACACGGTGGCTGTGCTGGCCGGCGATGGACGTCCCCCCAGGGTGCTGGCTATCGACGGTGGGGGCTGGCTGCTCTCCTGCGTCTACATCGAGGACGATGGCACGCTGTCCGTCGGACGTGATGCCGAGCGCAAGGCCCGGCTGGCCCCTGAGCGGTTCGAGGCCAATCCGAAGCGTCGCATCGACGACGGCGAGATCCTTCTCGGTGTCCGGGTGGTGCCGGTGGTGGACGCCATCGCCGCTGTACTGCGGAGGGTCATCGACGAGGCCCGGCGACAGCTCAACGGGCGTTCCCCGGATCAGATCAATCTGACCCACCCCGCCGAGTGGGGCGCCTCCCGACAGAACGTGCTGCTCGCCGCCGCCCGTGCCGCGGGTCTCGGTCCCGCGCTGTCGCTGATCCCCGAACCGGTGGCCGCAGCTGCCCACTTCTCGTCCCTGCCGGGCAAGGCCCTCACCGTGGGATCGAACCTGGCCGTCTACGACCTCGGCGGCGGCACTTTCGACTGCGCCGTGGTCGGTTCGACGAGGTCAGGTTTCATCGTGCTGGCCGAGTCGGGACTGGCCGACGTCGGCGGGGTCGACTTCGATCAAGCCATCGTCGACCATCTGGGACGAACCGTCTCGGTGGAGGATCCGGGCAGGTGGCAGGCCCTCTCCCGGCCGCGCAACTCCTCCGACCGGCGGGCCGCCCGGAGTCTTCGCGAGGACGTGCGTGCGGCGAAGGAGACCTTGTCGCGGTATGCGCAGACGGACCTGCCGCTGCCCGATCCGTTCGACGACACCCTGCTGACCCGCAAGGAGTTCGAGGGCCTCGTCCGTCCGGTGGTAGCGCGCACCGTCGAGGTCCTGGCCGAGACCATCGGCCGTGCTGGCTTGAGCGGCGACCGGTTGGGCGGCATCTACCTGGTCGGGGGTTCCAGCCGGATCCCGCTGGTCGCCGGCATGATCGGCGAGAAGCTCGGCGTCGTCCCCACCACGCTGGACCAGCCGGAGACGGCAGTGGCGATGGGGGCTGCGCTGATCCCCTCGGTGTCCCGCCAACAGGGCCGCACCGACCTGCTCGGTGCCGGTCCGGGATCCGCGCCCCCGAGCTCCATCGGCCCGAATCCCATGGGGCCGACGTCCATGTCCCAGTGGGGCGGTCCTCCAGGGCCGGGTGGCGCGGGCGGCCCGCAGTCCGGTCCGGGCGGCCAGGGTCCGCAGGGTCCGGGTGGCAGTCAGGGACCTCCGACCAGGGCTCAACCGGGTCCGAACGGGCCCTTCAACCCGCCGCCGCCGGGGGGCCGCGCCGGGGGCCCGCCGTTCAACTCCGGCCCACATGCCCCCGTGCCGGCCGGTGCCGGGCCGGGGCCGTCCAAGCGCAACCGGATGCTGCTGGTCGCCGCCGTGGTGGTGGCTCTGCTGGTGGCCGGCACCGTCGTCGTGTTGACCACCAGGTCCGGTTCGTCGACCGCTGATCCGGTGACCACCACGACCCCGCAGACCACCGCGACCAGCTCCGCCGTGTCGTCAACACCGGCCTCGACGTCACCCGGGACCACCCCGAAGACGACGCCCACCACCAGGACGACGCCGACGACCCCCACCACCAGGACGACGCCGACCACCCCTGCGACGCCTACGACGCCGACCACCAGGACCACTCCGACGACGCCTACCGACAGCACCACCGGGTGCAGCGTGGTCAGCGACTCGACCGGCATCACCTCGTGCATGAGGTCGGCCATCGGGTCGCTCGCCGATCTCGACTGCACCACCGATCCGAACGTGCTGAGTCTCGATGCCAAGACGGTGGCCCAGCTCCAGACGCTCACCACCTCGTTCTCGACCTGCATCGACAGCACCAACGGCTTTGCGGCGGTCATCTTCCAGACCACTGGTGCGGCCGGCCGGGATCTGCTCTGGCCCTTCATCGAGGAACAGTTCACTGCCAGGCGCAGTGGCACCTGGAAGACCGCGACGGACTCGGGGGAGTACTCCGGCGGCCCGAGTCCCACCGGCGGCGTCACCCTGATGGGGTGGCGTGATTCGAAACTTCCGGTGCTGGCCTTCATCGGCGCGACCAAGGGCGCCGACCTCGACGCGACGATCACCTACTGGAAGGCCGCGCTCGGGGCGACGATCACCGGCTGACGACCCCGGCCCGGCGGTAGCATCGGAAACCATGCGCCTCACCGAGTTCCGTGCCCTGATGCGGGCCCATTTCGGCCAGCATCGTGCGACTTCGGTGGCTACCGACCACGTCTTCTCCGCGCTCGGCGGTCGGACCGTCGACGAGGCTCTGCGTGGTGGCGAGAATCCCAAGCGGGTGTGGGCGGTGGTGTGCGAGACCTTCGATGTCCCTGCGGCCCTGCACCACGGGTTGCCCGACTGATCTGTTGATCGCTTGCCGCTGGGTGGGCTTCCCTCTCACCGGCGACTGGACCAGTTGGTCTCACCGGCGACTGGTCCAGTTGGTGCCGGGCAAAGGCATCGCGACACGCCCATCCCACCTACTGGCATCTCGAACATCTGTACGTCTAGAGTTATCCCCATACCTGTTGGTTGTCCACATTCTGCGGCGGCTACGGGCGGCTGTCGGTGGTGGCCTCTACCGTCGGTCAGGACAAGCAAGCAGACATCACGCCAGTCGGTGCAGCACCGGTCGGGCGACCTGAGAACACGAAAGGCACGGGGTTGCCATGTCGGCACCGGATCGTGAAAAAGCACTCGGCATCGCACTAGCGCAGATCGAGAAGCAATTCGGCAAGGGATCGGTGATGCGTCTCGGTGACGAGGGCAGAGCACCGGTCGAGGTGATTCCCACCGGCTCGATCGCACTCGACGTCGCTCTCGGGATCGGTGGTCTGCCTCGCGGCCGCGTGGTCGAGATCTACGGTCCGGAATCGTCGGGCAAGACGACCGTCACCCTCCATGCGGTGGCCAGCGTGCAGGCGGCCGGCGGCATCGCGGCGTTCATCGACGCGGAGCACGCGCTGGACCCCGAATACGCCAAGGCTCTCGGCGTCGACACCGACAGCCTGCTGGTCTCCCAGCCGGACACCGGTGAGCAGGCGCTGGAGATCGCGGACATGTTGATCCGATCCGGCGCGATCGACCTGGTCGTCATCGACTCGGTGGCCGCGCTCGTGCCACGAGCCGAGATCGAAGGCGAGATGGGCGACAGCCACGTGGGTCTCCAGGCCCGGTTGATGTCCCAGGCCCTCCGGAAGATCGCCGGTGCCCTGAGCAACACCAACACGACGATGATCTTCATCAACCAGCTCCGCGAGAAGATCGGTGTCATGTTCGGCTCGCCGGAAACGACCACCGGTGGCAAGGCGCTGAAGTTCTACGCCTCCGTCCGGCTCGACATCCGCCGGATCGAGGCGTTGAAGGACGGCACCGACATCGTCGGCAACCGGACCAGGGTGAAGGTCGTCAAGAACAAGATGGCGCCCCCGTTCAAGCAGGCCGAGTTCGACATCATCTACGGCCAGGGCATCTCCCGCGAGGGCTCGCTGATCGACGTCGGCGTCGAGCAGGGTCTGGTCCGCAAGGCCGGTGCCTGGTACACGTACGACGGCGAGCAGCTCGGGCAGGGCAAGGAGAACGCGCGGACCTTCCTGCGTGAGAACCCGGACATCGGGCAGGAAATCGAGAAGCGGATCAAGGAGAAGCTCGGTGTCGGTGCCCGCATCGACGACGACACGGTTGCTCCGGCTCCGGTCGACTTCTGAGGGTTCTGTTGATGGCGGCTCCGAGAGCAGGGAGAACAGTTCGTGGCGATCGGTAGTGATCGCATCGAACCCGATTCCGTTGACGTGACGTCGTCCGCCTCGCCGATTCCTCGGCAGGCGGGCGGCGAACGCCCTTCTGGGCAATCACCCGCGGCGGCACCATCCGAACCGGCGGCGTACGAGAACGGCCGGAGGCGGCAACAGATGGACACGGCTGAACGGGAATCCCGGCTGCAGACCCTGGCGGAAGAGATCGCCGCAGTGCAGAGCACCGGGCCGTCGGCCGTTCGGACCCCGGCCGGACCGGCTGACGCCGTGCCGGCTGACACTGTGCCGGCTGACACTGTGCCGGCTGACACTGTGCCGGCTGACGCTGTGCCGGCTGACACTGTGCCGGCTGACACTGCACCGGTCGGCAGCAGAACAGCGCGTGAGCTGACCATTGCGGCGAAGGCGATCTGCCTGCGACTGCTGGCCGTCGCGCCGAGGCCGCGGGCCGGCCTCGCGCAGGCTTTGAGGCGCAAGGAGATCCCCGAAGAGATCGCCGAATCGGTTCTCGACCGCCTCACCGAGGTCGGGCTGATCGACGACGTCGCCTACGCCAACAGCTACGTCCGGGTAAAGCACCGCGATCGAGGTCTCGGTCGTTCCGCTCTGCGCAGCGAACTACGCAAGCTCGGCGTCGAGCCCGACGTGTTGGCGGCAGCCGTCGAGACGGTCGACAGCGATGCCGAACGCGCCAGAGCCCGCGAGTTGATCGGCAAGCGGCTCGATGCTGCGATGGCGGCCGGTCCGATCGCTGCCCGTCGGCGTCTGCTCGGTCTGCTGGCCCGCCGGGGCTACTCGCCCGAGATCGCCGTCCCGGTGGTGGAAAGCGCTCTCGAGGGGTACTCGCAGGCGCAGGATGGTTGGTCCTAGACCGAGCCGCCGTCGGGTTGGTGCGCTTCAGTTGTGCGGGTCAGCTTGACCGCTCATGGGCACGTCTTTAACCTCAAAGTCACAGGAGAATCACGAAGCGTGCGCTGCAGGTCGGTGCGCAATCGATAGCGGTGTAGTTCTGCCGCATTTGCCCAGCTCAGATGGGCCAAGCGGGACGGTCCCTCCGTAGGGTCGTTCCGAAGATGGCTGGTGCCCCCATGGCGCGCGCCCGCGAAACTCCCTCCGTCCACGGACGGCGACAACGAGGGAGGTGCCATGCCGAACGCCTTGATCATCGTGCTCGCCGTGGCGCTGGTAGCGACCATGGTCGCCTTGATAGCTCTACTTCGACGGCAACCGACCGCTCCGGCGCTCGACGAGAACATGCTCCGCAAACTCTTCACCGAAACCATGAATACCGCTTCGCAGCGCGAAGGGGCTTTGGATCACGACCGGCCAGGCGCCCACTCCGCCGGAACCAACGACAAGCTCCGCACCGGCAGTCCCAGCACCGGCAGTCCCAGCACCGGCAGTCCTAGTACCGGCAGTCCCAGCCCAGACAGTCTCAGCGCGAGCAGTCTCGGCACCGATGGTCCCAGCACCGACAGGATTGAACTCGCCGGCGAAGTCGCGAGTCCGACGGGGACCGATTCGACCGCATCCGGGGGTTCGGTCGGGTCGGTCAGTTCGCTCGGTTCAGCGGATGCAGTCCCGGCCGCAGGTGGTCAGGGTCCGGCCCACGCCACCGCGCAGGACCATGCTTCGCTCCACTTGCTTCGGCAGGAGGCCTCGGCAGCGGCAGCGGAGATCAGGCGGGTGGCCGCCGACGCGGCGGATTCGACCAGGGAACGGTCACTGGTCGACGCGGCCCGGCTGCGGACGGAGGCCAAGGCCGAGGCCGACAGGACGTTGTCCGAGGCCAAGGTCGAAGCGGATCGGGTTCGCGCCGGCATCCAGTCCGAGAAGCAGCGCCTCGCGCAGGAGGCGCTGGACGCTCTCAGTGGCGAACGGGCCGAATTGGCCGAGTCGCAGCAGCGACTGCGGAACTCCGCTGCGGGCGTCGCCGATCAGCAGAAGCAGCTCTCCGACGAGCAGGAGCGCATCAGGGCCGAACGTCAGGAGCTCGGACGGTCCAGAACTGCCGCCGACTCGAGGGAGAACGATCTCCGCACCCAGGCCGCCGACCTGTCGGCCAAGGGCCTCGCCATGGACGAGCGGGCCAGGGAGATCGATCTGCAGGTTGCCGTCCAGCAGGCCGAACTCGCCCGGATCTCCGGGCTGACCGTGCCCGCGGCCCGAGCCGAGCTGCTCGCGTCGCAGGAGCAGGCCGTCCGCCGGGACGCCGCCTTCATGATCAGGCGGGTGGAGGCCGAGGCCGAGGCAACGGCCAAGACCCGGGCTCGCGCCATCGTCGCGGAGGCCGTGCAGAGGGTCGCCTCGGACCAGACGGCGCAGACGGTCGTGTCCGTCGTGCACCTGCCGGCCGACGAGGTCAAGGGCCGCATCATCGGCCGCGAGGGCCGCAACATCCGGACGTTCGAGACGATCACCGGGGTCAACGTCATCATCGACGACACACCAGAGGCCGTCCTGCTGTCCTGCTTCGACCCGGTGCGCCGGGAGGTCGGGCGGATCACGCTGCAGATGCTGATCGACGACGGTCGCATCCATCCGCACCGCATCGAGGAGGCCTTCGAACGGGCCGGGGACGAGGTCGATGCCCTGTGCCGTCGGGCGGCCGAGGACGCAATGCTGGACGTCGGTATCACCGACCTGCACCCCGAGTTGGTCAACCTGGTCGGGCGGCTGAAGTACCGGACGTCCTACGGACAGAACGTGCTCGGTCATCTGGTCGAGACCTCGCACATCGCCAGGATCATGGCGGCGGAGATGGGGATCGATCCGCAGATCGTCGCCAGGGGTGCCTTCCTCCACGACATCGGCAAGGCGCTCACGCACGAGGCGCAGGGCTCGCACGCCATCGTCGGCGCGGAGTTGGCTCGCAAGTACGGCGAGTCCGAGGAGATCGCCCACTGCATCGAGGCCCATCACGACGAGGTATTGCCGGGCACCGTCGAAGCGGTGCTGACACAGGCCGCGGACTCGTGCTCGGGTGGGCGGCCGGGCGCGCGCCGAGAGTCGCTGGAGTCCTACGTCCAACGGCTGGAACGGATCGAAGCCATCGCGAGTGCGAAGAAGGGCGTCGAGAAGGTGTTCGCGATGCAGGCCGGCCGCGAGTTGCGAGTCATGGTCAAGCCGGAGATCGTCGACGACCTCGAGGCGCACCTCCTCGCACGGGAAGTGGCCAAGCAGATCGAGGAGGAGCTGACCTACCCGGGGCAGGTCAGGGTCACGGTGATCCGGGAGTCGAGGGCGACCGAGATCGCCCGCTGACGGTGGGCGGCGCCGGATACCCCTCGATCCTCGTGCGGATCCGACGCCGCCACCAGCCCGGCCTGGCACTGACTTGATGCAGCGCCCATTTGCCCGAGCAGGGGATCGCCCACACCGGGCGGCTAGGCGGTGACCTGCGGCTGGCGGCCGGCTCCGGCCGGCCCGGCGAACACCTGGGCGATGTCCAACCATTGGTCGGCCATTCCCGGGGTGGCCTCGAGCGCAAGGTCGTCGCGATGCCTCCGCTGGGTGATCAGCAGGCAGAAGTCCAACGCCGTACCGGTGATTCGATCCGAGGCCGAGGTCGAGCCCCAGGTCCAGCTGCTGCCGTCAGGAGCCTTCAATTCGACGCGGAACGGCGAGCTCGGGCTGCGGCTGCCGTGGATCGAGAACGCGAAGTCACGGGTACGGATACCCAGTTCTGCGATGTGCCGTAACCGGTGGGTGGCCGATGGCTCGCGGCCCAGAGCGTCGGTGACGTCCAGCCCGTGGGCCCAGGTCTCCATGATGCGCGACTCGGCCGCGGTACCGATGGCCATGGCAGGGCCGAACCATGGGATGCGCGCACCGGCGGGCAGGCCGGACAGCGTGGCCACCAGATCCCGGCGGACCTGACGCCACTCGGCGAGTAGTTCGTCGGCGGGTCGGCTCGCCTCGAAGGCGGCTCCGGCGTTGACCGTCATCTCCGGGTCGGCACCGAAAGCCTCGGCCTGACGGGCGAATCCCGTCCGGTCGTGGCAGGCGAGGGCGGTGACCCGGTCGGTCCACAGCAGGTGGCCGATCTGATGGCCGATGGTCCACCCCACTGCCGGAGTCTCAGCGGTGAAATCCACGTCGTGACCGGCCACCACCCGGTCGAGATATTCCCCCTCGTCACGCAGGTCGGACAGCACCAATTCCAGATCTCCGGTGTTGCTGGGCATACTCGCTCCCTCGCGGTGGAACATGCTGTGGAGCGTGTCCGGTGCTCTGGAAACGCGCACAACCTATGGGCGGGGGTTCGGAGACATCCCCGTGAGGGTTTGCCGTCCGGGGCCGGAAATCTTGCATAGGTCGCTGGCTATCGGATATCGGTCACTGCGCAGCTGCCGCGTTTGCAGCCGCGACGGTGGACGTACCGGGCAGCGGGGTCGTCCCCGTGCCGACGGCTCCGGCCGTTCCGGGGTCGCTCCTGCCCGCCCGGTTGCGCAGCCTTCGCTCCAGCCGACTCGCCGCGAAGGTCAGGGCGACATTGAGCAGGATGTAGATCACGCCGACCACGACGTAGGTGGGCAACAGATTCTTGTAGAAGCTGGCGGCGGTGGAGGCGGCGCGCCGGAGTTCCACGTAGCCGATCAGCAGGCCGCCCAGGGCGGTGTCCTTGAGGACGACGAC
This sequence comes from Nakamurella sp. UYEF19, assembly GCF_040546275.1. Taxonomy (NCBI): domain Bacteria; kingdom Bacillati; phylum Actinomycetota; class Actinomycetes; order Nakamurellales; family Nakamurellaceae; genus Nakamurella; species Nakamurella sp. UYEF19. The sequence goes on from NZ_JBEPNO010000016.1 coordinate 58,435, forward strand.
CAGCTGACTGACCAGGGCCGGCAGCATCACGGTGACGGCCTGCGGCAACAGCACCGACGTCATCATCTGCGACTTGCTCAGTCCGATGGCCGCGGCCGCCTCGCTCTGCCCACGGGGCAGCGACAGGATTCCGGCGCGGACGACCTCGGCGATGACCGAACCGTTGTAGAGCACCAGGGCGATGACGACCCCGGCCAGTGGGCTGGACACCGAGAACACGGTGAACCAGAGGGTGAAGGCGAACAGCATCAGGATCAGCACCGGGATGGCCCGGAAGAATTCCACGACGGCCGCCGCCGGGCGACGGAGCCAGGCGTGGTCCGACAGCCGGGCGATCCCCAGCGCCGCTCCGACCGGCACGGCGATGACCACACTCAACGCGGCGGCCAGGACCGTCGCCCAGAGGCCCGGCAGCAGATAGGTGGTCCAGGTGCCGGCCTGCAGGAACGGCTTCCACTTGTCGGCTGCCAACTGCCCCTTGTCGGCGAGTGTCGAGAGCACCCACCAGAGGGCGAGCATCAGCAGGGCGCCGAAGATGACCGTCAGGACCAGATTGAGCCGCCTGGCCTTGGGCCCCGGGTGGTCGTAGAGCACGGTGACCGCGTCTTTGGTGGTCACCGGCTGACCGCCGCCCGTCGGGCGACCCAACCCAGAATCAGGCCGATCGGGAGCGTCAGCACCACGAAGCCGAGAGCGGTGACCAGGAACACCGCGGTGAACTTGTCACTCTCGTTCTCCATCAGCTCACCCATCAGCAGTGCGGCCTCGGCCACGCCGATTGCAGAGGCGACGGTGGTGTTCTTGGTCAGCGCGATCAGCACACTGGCCAACGGGGCGATCACCGCCCGGAAAGCCTGCGGCATCACGATGATGGTGAGCACCTGGGTGAACTTGAGGCCAATGGCCCTGGCGGCTTCGGCCTGCCCCGGCGGGACCGTATTGATGCCGGAGCGGATGGCCTCGCTGACGAAGGTGGAGGTGTAGAGCACCAGCCCGAGGACGGCGAGCCGGAAGTTCTGGGTGTCGAGGAACGCCTGCGGGTTGACGCCCGCCTCCCTGGTCGCCAGCTTGACCCCGAGCTGCGAATAGAGCACCTGGGACATCATGATGATGATCAACGTCAGCGGGATGTTCCGGACGATGTTGACGTACCCGGTGGAGAACGTGCGCATCAGGGCGATCGGCGCGACACGCATGGCGGCCAGGACGGTGCCGAGGATCAGCGAGCCGATGGCCGCCCAGAAGGTCAGCTGCACGGTGACCCAGAACGCGCCCCAGATGTCGTACTTCGGATTGGACAGGAAATCGAAGTTCAAGTGCTCTCACCCCTGCCGAGCGGGGTCACGACCGCGTTCAGCTGATCGTCGGAGGGGTCGGGATGGTGTAGCCGGACGGGCCGACCGTCGCCTCGAGGGCCTTCTTCCAAGACCCGTCGGCGATCATCTTCTTGATGGCGTCGTTGACGGAGGCGGTACCGGCGGTGTCGCCCTTCTTCAGCCCGATGCCGTAGTTCTCGTCGGAGAAGCCCTTGCCGACCAACTTGAAATCACCGGGGGACTGGGCCGCGAATCCGGCCAGGATGACATCGTCGGTGGTGACCGCGTCGACCGTTCCGGTCTTGAGCGCCTCGACGCACTCGGAGTAGGTGCCGAACTCCTGCAGTGCAACGTCTTTGGCGTACTTTTCCTTGACCTTCTGGGCTGGCGTCGAGCCGGTCACCGAGCAGAGGATCTTCCCGGCCATCGTCTCGGGTCCGGTGATGTCGGTGTTGTCGGCCTTGACCAGGAGGTCCTGGTGGGCGACGAAGTACGGTCCGCCGAAGTTCACCTTCTGCTTGCGGGTATCCGTGATCGAGTAGGTCGCGACGATGTAGGCGACCTCGCCACGTTCGATCAGTCCTTCGCGCTCGGCCGACTTCGACTCCTTGAACTCGATCCCGGACTCCGGGACACCGAGATGCTTGGCCACGTACTTGGCCACCTCGACGTCGAAGCCGGTGAAGGATCCGTCGGGATTTTTCAGCCCGAGGCCGGGCTGGTCGACCTTGATGCCGACGATCAGCTTGCCGGCCTTCGCATTGGCGAGGACCTTCGAAGCTCCGGCCGGGACCGCCGAACCGGACGCGGACGGTGCGGACGAGGACCCGGCCGGCGAGGAAACGGCCGGCGCAGCCGCGGAGGTCGAGGAACTCGTCGATGCTGCGCCGGTGCTGGAACTGCCGCAGGCGCCGGCGACCAGGGCGACCGCGACCGCACCGGCGGCGATCAGGACGATCCGGAAACGGGACGGAAGATGCGCCCTGAGTCGGGAACCGGACGGGGAGGACGTTCTCATGACTGTCCCTTCACAAAACGGATGGCGCCGGACGGTCCAGCACCAGGCGTGGATCTGTGGGCACCGATGCGGGTCTGCCGCGCCGGGGCACCGGATCAGTGGGTCAGGATCTTGGAGAGGAAGTCCCTGGCACGGGCCGACTTCGGCGTGGTGAAGAACTCGTCCGGCCCGGCGTCCTCGACGATCTCGCCGTCGGACATGAACAGCACCCGGTCCGCGGCCTTGCGGGCAAAGCCCATCTCGTGGGTGACGACCACCATCGTCATGCCGTCCCTGGCCAGGGCCGTCATGACGTCCAGTACCTCGCCCACCATCTCCGGGTCGAGGGCACTGGTCGGCTCGTCGAAGAGCATCACCTTGGGCTTCATCGCGAGTGCCCGGGCGATGGCCACCCGTTGTTGCTGGCCGCCGGAGAGCTGCGCGGGGAGTTTGGACTTCTGGGACACGATGCCAACCCGGTCCAGCAGCGAAAGACCAAGCACCTCGGCAGCCCCCTTGTCCATCCCACGGACCTTGATCGGCCCCAGCGTGACGTTCTCCAGAATGGTCTTGTGGGCGAAGAGGTTGAATGACTGGAAGACCATGCCGACGTCGGCGCGCAGTTGCGCGAGAGCCTTTCCCTCTGCCGGCAGCGGGATCCCGTCCACCAGAATTTCGCCCGCGTCGACCGGTTCGAGACGGTTGATGGTCCGGCACAATGTCGATTTGCCCGATCCGGACGGCCCCAGGACGACCATCACCTGACCGCGCGGAACCTCGAGGTTGATGTCCTTGAGCACATGCAGGGAACCGAAATGCTTTTGCACGTCGTCCATCCGGATCATCGGTTCGCTGTTCTGGTCGCCTCCCGGCGGATTTTTTCGCCAGCCTCCCTGCACGGCGTACGGACCGATGTCGGATGCGGTCGAATCATCGGACACGAGCTCTCCTTCGTGGCGTCGGCAGCTGCGGGAAACGCTTGTCGGACCGGCGGACCTGTGACCGACTTTGGCAGAGAAAGCGAGGGTGCGTCCGCTCAGGGTACCAATGGTAATCAAACCTTTACTTTTGCGTCTTCTGGAACGGGCCGATCACGGCCGGTGAAGCCGCGCCGGCGACGTACCCTGATCGGCGTGAGTACCGCCATGACCGGCCCTGCCGTCCTTCCAGTGACCGGCGGAGCTGGGCGCACCTACCAGGTTCGCACCTACGGCTGCCAGATGAATGTCCACGACTCCGAGCGGCTCTCGGGTCTCCTCGAGCAGGCGGGCTATCGCGAGGCCACCGATGGGCAGGACGCGGACGTGGTGGTCTTCAACACGTGCGCGGTGCGCGAGAACGCCGACAACCGGCTGTACGGGAACCTTGGCATGCTGGCCCCCCGCAAGACGGCCGACCCGAACATGCAGATCGCTGTCGGGGGCTGCCTGGCGCAGAAGGACCGCAGCGAGATCATCCGGCGAGCCCCCTGGGTGGACGTCGTGTTCGGCACCCACAACGTCGGATCGCTGCCCACCCTGCTGGACCGGGCGCGCCACAACAACCAGGCCCAGGTGGAGATCCTGGACGCGCTGGAGGTCTTCCCGTCCTCGCTGCCCGCCAAGCGCGATTCGGCGTCCTCGGGGTGGGTGTCGATCTCGGTTGGCTGCAACAACACCTGCACCTTCTGCATCGTGCCGGCGTTGCGCGGCAAGGAAACCGACCGCCGTCCGGGCGACATCCTCGCCGAGGTCGGCATGCTCGCTGCCGAAGGCGTCCTGGAGGTCACGCTGCTGGGGCAGAACGTGAACTCCTATGGCGCAGAATTCGGCGACCGCGGTGCGTTCGCGGACCTGTTGCGGGCCTGCGGCCGGATCGACGGACTCGAGCGGGTCCGCTTCACCTCGCCCCATCCGAAGGACTTCACCCCCGACGTCATCGCGGCGATGGCGGAGACGCCGAACGTCTGCCACCAGCTCCACATGCCGCTGCAGTCGGGTTCCGATCGCGTGCTGAAGTCCATGCGTCGGTCCTACCGCAGCGAGCGGTACCTGCGGATCCTCGACGACGTCCGCGCAGCCATGCCTGATGCAGCCATCACCACCGACATCATCGTCGGCTTCCCCGGCGAGACCGAGGAGGACTTCCAGCGCACCCTGGACGTCACCGAGCAGTCGGGGTTCGCCACCGCCTTCACCTTCCAGTACTCACCGCGCCCCGGGACGCCCGCGGCGACCATGCCCGACCAGGTACCGCCGCAGGTCGTCACCGAGCGGTACCAACGGCTCAAGGCAGTGGTGGACAACTCCGCGTTGCGCGGGAACCAGGACATGGTCGGACGGGGCGTCGAGGTCCTGGTCTCGGCCGGCGAAGGCCGCAAGGACACTTCGACCCACCGGATGAGCGGACGGGCGAGAGACGGCCGCCTGGTTCACTTCTCGCCGACCGGCCGGCTGGTGGACGGCGCAGTTCGCCCGGGCGATGTGGTCACCACCGTGCTCACGCGAGCCGCCCCCCACCACATGGTGGCCGACGGCGACCTCACCGGCCACCGCCGGACCAGGGCCGGGGACCGGCATGCCGAGGGGATCACCCCGCGCACGCCGGGCGTCGGTCTCGGCATGCCCTCGCTCGGTCGCCCGCCGGCCACCGCGCCCGACGCCGTCGGTTGTTCGACCTGCTGAAGTCCGACCTTGCCGGTCCTGCCGGTCCTGGACTGAAGAGCCCCGAATGCTGGGCCCCGAATGCTGGGACCCGATTGCTGGGCCCGACCAGGGGGATTCCCGCCATCAGATCGGCTGCAGAAGCAGGTCGGCCCGCGAGCGGGTGGCCAGCACACAGGCGGCGTTGCGTCCGTCCGTTCCGGTCGTGGAGCGGGTCAGTGCCAACTCCGGGGTCCGTCCGAACGCGATGTGGCGTGACACCAGGCGCTCCAGCCGTAGATCCTCGGGCGTGTCCAGGTACCAGGCCTGCGTGAGCAGGGGTTTGACCTGGTCCCAGGGCTCTTCGTCGAGGAGCAGGTAGTTTCCCTCGGTGACGACTACTTCGATCTCCGGGCCGACGGGCACCGCGCCGGCGATCGGCTCCTCGATCGCCCGGCGGAACTCCGGGGCGTAGACGATCTCCTGACGGCCGTGGTCGCGTGCCGAGACCAACCGCTGTAGCAGGGCGACATAGCCTGCGGCATCGAAGGTCTGCGGCGCACCCTTGATCTCAGCCGTGCCGGCGGAGTCCAACACGTGCTGGGCCAGGTGGTACCCGTCCATCGGAACCAGTGCGGTCGGGATCGGTACCGGGCCGTGCACGAGATGCTCCTGGACCGCGGCCGCGAGCGTCGACTTGCCCGAGCCCGGAGCTCCGATGATGCCGACGAGCACTCGTCGCCCCGGCCGGTGCAGTCCGCGGATCCGGTCCGCCAGCAGCTCGGCATCCGCCGGTACGACTGGGACTCCTCCAGCCACGGGCGCGGCGGTCGTCGTCCCGGTCACCGCTCGACGGCGCCCTGAGCCGCGGCGAGCCATTCTTCCCACTGTGCCGCCTGGGCGTCGGCCTCCCTGGCCTTGCGCTCGTTGCCCGCGGACCGGGCCTTGGCAGCCTGGGTCCGGAAGGATTCCGCGCGCGACCGGAACTGCTCGATCCGCGCGCTGGTCTCCGGATCGGTCCGGCGCCAGTGCGAATCCTCGGCCGAACGGATCTTGTCCTCGACGGTCCGCAGACGTGAGTCGAACTCCTTGATCCGCTCACGCGGAACCTTGCCGGCGGCCTCCCAGCGCTCCTGGATGGATCGCAGCGCGGCCTTCGCAGCGTCGAGACCGCCGGCCGGGTTGATCTTCTCGGCCTCCAGGAGCAGTGCGTCCTTGATCGCGGCATTGGTCTCGAACTCCTGGTCGCGCTCGGAGAACGTCTGGTTGCGGTGGGAGAAGAACTTCTCCTGCGCCGCCCGGAACCGGTCCCAGAGGGCATCCTCGACGTCCCGCGGTGCGCGGCCGGAGGCCTTCCACTCCTCCATCAGCGTCCGGTAGTCGCCGGCGGTCTTGCCCCACTCCGTCGAGTCGGCCAGCGCTTCGGCTTTCGCGATCAGCGCTTCCTTGGCCTCACGTGCTGCGCCGCGCTGCTTGTCCAGATCGGCGAAATGCGTCCCGCGGTGCCGGGTGAAGCCGTCACGGGCCTTGGCAAACCGCTTCCAGAGAGCGTCGTCGGTCTTGCGGTCGATCCCTTTGATGGTCCGCCACTCGTCGACGATCTCCTTGAGCCGGTCGCCGGTCGACTTCCACTGCTCGGACTCGGCCAGCTGCTCGGCCTCCACGCACAGTGCTTCCTTGGCTGCCACTGCGGTGGCGCGGGCGGCTGCCCGAGCGGTCGACGCACCGGCGATGGCAGCGTCGGCAGCGCCGATGACGATCTCCAGCCGGGCCGCCGCCGAGTCCAGATCACCGATGCCCGAGAGGGTCTCGACGGTCTCCCGCAGTTCGATGGCGTGTGCTTTGGTGGCCTTGGGATCTCCCGAGCCGGTGGCCAGACGTGTTTCCAGCAATGCGATCTCGGTCGCGAAATCATCGAACCGGCGGGCGAAGTGGGCCAACCCTGCCTCAGCGTCACCGGCCTGCCAGTTACCGACCGCCCGCTCCCCGGTCGGCCCGTAGACGTAGACCACGCCGTCGTCGTCGATGCGTCCCCACTTGTGGGGATCCGTCGGCTCGACGGTCGGCTCGACCGTGATGGTCGGTGCTGCCGCGCCGGTGGGGCGGGACGCTCCCCGACCACCGGGGACGCCGCCGGGCCGTCCGCCCGGTGCCCGACCAGGGCGGCCTCCCGGTCCGCGACCGGGGTTGGGCCGCTGCGCGGCCGCCGGAGCGGGAGTTGCGGGAGGGACTTCGGCCGCGGGGACTTCGGCCGGTGGGACTTCGGCCGGTGGGACTTCGGCTGGTGGGACGTCTACCGGTGAGACGTCTACCGCGGGGACGTCGGCCTCCGGGACGGCAGCCTCCGCGTCGTCAGAAGTGCACTGGTCTTCGGCTGGCAACGGAACCTCGGGAACACCCGGAACATCAGGGATCTCCTCGACTTCAGTCGGCACTGATACCTCGGGGGCTCGCGGCGCTACGGGGATGTCCGAGGCCGTCGACGCGTCAGGAATCTCGGACTCCGACGGCCCTGCCGCGGCGTCACCGATGGGCGCCTCGAGTGATGCGGCCTGCTCGACCTCCGATGCCTGGATGTCTTCCGCCGGGAGGCTTGTCGAGCCCTCCGGAAGTTCGGCGTCGCCGTTCTGAGCGCGCATGTCCTCGGTCATCGTTGCTGGCCTTTCTGCTGCTCGACTGGGGAGTCGTGACTCCCGGCACCTCACGGTGCCCGTGCTACCTCGCCGGATACTCGATGATCCGCGCCCACCAGTGTGCCTGTTGGCCCCTTTGCTCCACTAGCCCGGGCCGCGAATACGCTGCCGACCGGTCCTGCGCTCGTGGTTGCGCCGGTCAGCCTGCTCGTGGTCACGACGGTGGGCCTGCGCTCGTGGCTGCGCCGGTTAGCCTGCAACGGTGATCGTCGGAGTCGCTGTCTGCCCTGGGGCGCCCTTCTTGGTTGCCGGCCTGGCTCCGGCGCTGGAGCGATCTGCTCGCGGTCTGTCCGACACCTGTGCTGCCGCGGTCGCCCGGCTGGCCGGCGCGGACCGCATCCTGCTGATCACGAGTGGGCCAAGGGCCCGCGATCTCGGTGTGCCCGCAGCGCGCCGTTCCGTCCTGCACCCGAGCGGTACCACCGTGACGTCCGCGCCGCTCACCGACAGCCGGTTGCCACCGCTGTTCGAGGGCCGGCTGGCCGGCGGCAGCGACCTGGGTGCGGCCCCGATCGCCGGCGCACCGGTCCCGCTCTTCCCACGGGTGGGGATGTCGCCCGGGGTGGGTGTCATCGTCGGCGCAGCGTTGCTGGCCCAGTCCCACCTCGAGATACCAACCGTCGCGATCGAGCTCGCCGCCGCCGCCGCCGATGCCGATGCAGGGGCCGGACTCCAGGGAGCAGCGGACGCCGTCGATCCGGCGCTCGACCTGCTGCATGCCGCGTGCCGCTCCAGCGACCGAGTGGCCCTGCTGGTCGTCGCCGACGGATCCGCCAGCCGTGGACCGGATTCGCCCGGCGGCGGGCACCTGGGCGCTGCACCGCTGGACGCCGCCCTGGCCGCCGCGCTGGCGTCCGGTAGTCCCCGGGACCTCGCTGATGCCGTCGATTTCGTCGGCGACGACGCGGGGGCACTGCTCTTCACCTCCGGACCCGCGTTTGCCGCCCTGGCCGATCTCACCGCGGCGACACCGCCCGGGCGGGCGACACTGTTCTACGACGACGCTCCGCTCGGCATCGGGTACCTGGTCGCCACCTGGTCCTGGTCGTGACCTCGGCACACCTGCTTGTTCCTGCGCGCCCGAGGCAGGCGGGGACGTGGCGTTGAACCGCCTGATCGTCCTGGCCGGCCCGACCGGGACGGGCAAGTCCGATGCCGCCCTCGACATAGCCGAACTCCTCGACGGCGAGATCGTCAACGCCGACTCGATGCAGCTGTACCGGGGCATGGACATCGGCACCGCGAAACTGCCACCCGACGCGCGCCGCGGGATCCCGCACCACCTGCTGGACGTTCTGGACATCAGCCGTCGGGCCAGCGTCGCGGCCTATCAGCAGCAGGCCCGGCAACACGTCGAGGACATCCTGGCCCGGGGCCGCACGCCGTTGCTGGTCGGGGGCTCGGGCCTCTACATCAGGGCGGTGGTGGACCGCATCGATTTCCCGGGCACGGATCCGCTGGTGCGCGCCGAGCTGGAGGCCGAGCTCGCCGACGTCGGCACGGCGCCCCTGTTCGAGCGTCTGACGCGGTTGGATCCGGCAGCGGCCGCCGCCATCGAACCTGCCAACGGACGGCGATTGGTCAGGGCGCTCGAGGTGATGAGGGTGACCGGACAGCCCTTCACCGCCACCCTGCCCATTTCCGGACCCCCTCTGTACGACGCGCTGCTGGTCTGCCTCGACCGCCCGAGCCAGGTGCTGGACGAACGTCTGGACCGACGCGTCACCCTCATGGTCGGCGCCGGGTGGCTGGACGAGGTCAGAACGCTCGACGCCGCCGGCCTGCGACACGGGGTGACCGCCTCCCGCGCGCTCGGCTACCCGCAAATGCTCGCCGTGCTCGACGGCGAGGTGGACCTGGCGACGGCGATGGCGGAGACGACCAGGCTGACCCGCCGGTTCGTCAGGCGACAGCGATCCTGGTTCGGCCGGGACCATCGGATGCACCGGCTGGACGGTGGTCTGCCGCAGCTCGCCGCCGCCGTTGCGGGCCTGGCCGGGCTGTCCGGGTAGGCCGTGGGGAGTCGGCGCCGGACAGGCATCCGCCGCAGCGAGCGGGCCCGTAGGCTCGTCACCGTGCAATCCGGTGGCGTCAGATTTCTCAAAGGGCATGGGACGCAGAACGACTTCGTCCTGATCCCCGATCTCGACGATGCCCTCTCGCCCACCGCGGCGCAGGTCATCGCCATCTGCGATCGCCGGGCCGGGATCGGAGGCGACGGGCTGATCCGGATCGCTCCCGAGCCCGGAGGCGGCTACTTCATGGACTACCGCAACGCCGACGGGTCGCTGGCGGAGATGTGCGGGAACGGTGCCCGACTGTTCGCCCGGTATCTGGTAGACGCCGGTCTGCAGCAGCCGGGATCCTTCGAGTTCGGCACCCGCGGGGGCGTCCGGACGGCGCAGTTGGAACCCGCCGGAGACGTGAGCATCGGGATGGGTCCGGCCAACGTGGGCGCCGAGTCCAAGGCCGAGCTGGGTGGGCAGGTGTACTCCGGGACGGCCGTCGATGTCGGCAACCCGCATCTGGTCTGCCTCCTCGATGCGTCCGCCTCGTCCACCCTTGCCGCTCTCGACCTGAGCGCGGCGCCGCACTTCGACGCCGACGTCTTCCCGCACGGCGTGAACATCGAGTTCGTGGTGCCACTGGGCGCCGACCGCGTGCGGATGCGGGTCTTCGAACGTGGCGTCGGCGAGACCCGTTCGTGTGGAACCGGAACGGTAGCGGTGGCCGCTGCCTTCCGGCACTCCCTGCGGATCGGATCAGCCATCGGCCGCCCGGTCGGCGACGTCGGCCCGGTCACCGTCGATGTACCCGGTGGCACCGTGTGCGTCTCGTTCGAAGATGGTCAGGACGGCGGCGCGACCCTGACGGGGCCGGCCGTCATCGTGGCGCAGGGCGTCATCGAGCAGGACTTCTGGGACCGTCACCGCTGACGACGACGATGGCCGCTGGGGTCGCAGGCAGATCGCCGGGGGCAGCTGCCACGTCATCGTGCTCGGGCAGTTTCTTCATCCGCCACACCGCGCGGGAGGCCACCGGCAGCACGGCCAGGCACCCGAGCGAGGCGGCCACCCACATGGTGGCCATGACGCCGAGATGGGAGCCCATCAGGCCCCCCGTCATCGCGCCGAGCGGGATCGTGCCCCAGACCAGGAATCTCGCCGACGCGTTCATCCGGCCGAGCAGTTCCGGCGGGCACAGGCGCTGCCGAAAACTCACCGTGGCGATGTTGTAGGCGACGATCGACGCCATCGCGAAGACCCCTCCGACGATCAGCGTCGCCACCGCCGGCAGGACGGCCGCCAGCGGGTTGGCGAAGGTCAGGACGGCGACTGCGATTGCCGTCAGGACGATCGACGGGCCCTCGCCGATCCGGCGCGCGATGGCCGTCGCGAGCAGGGCACCGGCCAGCCCGCCGACCGCGGCCGCCGAGTCGACGACCCCGATGGTGAAGGCCGACAGGTGGAGGTCGTCGATCATGTAGAGCACCGCCAGGGAGGCCCCGATCGAACTGGTGAAGTTGCCGATGGCGGTGCAGGCGATCAATCGGCGCAACAGGGGATGGCCCAGGACGAACCGCAGTCCCTCGACGATCTCGCGCCGCAGCGGCTGACGGTCCTGCGGATCCGCGGCGACCTCGCGGTGGCGGATGCGGTGCAGGAAGAGCGCCGACACCACGAACCCCGCGGCGTTGAGCACGATGACGGTCGGCGGGCCGACCGTGCGGAGCAGCAGGCCCCCGACGGCCGGTCCGGCGGACTGCGAGACCGATTGACTGGCTTGAAGTTTCGCGTTTCCCTCGACGACCTGGTCGTCCGGGACGAGGAACGGCAGGTAGGACTGGTAGGCCACGTCGAAGAAGACCGTCAGCATTCCGATCAGCGTTGCGACGGCCATCACCTGGGCGAGCGTGAGGGCATCGAGCCACCACATCAGCGGCAGGCCGGCCAGCAGCGCCGCCCGTCCGAGGTCCGCGGCGATCATCACCCGCCGCTTGCTGCGACGGTCGACGATCGCGCCCGCGGGTAGCCCGATGACGAGGAAGCCGAGGCCGGACAGGGTCGAGAGCAATCCCATCTGGAACGCGGTCGCGTGCAGCGCGGTCACCGCCAGATAGGGAATGGCCAGCGACCCGAGCGCAGCACCGAGCTGGCTCGCCGTGTCGCCGATCCACAGCTGCCGGAAGTCCCGGTGGTGGATCAGGCTGGGGGGCTTGTCCTCGACGACCGGGACAGCAATCGGGACGACCGGGACAGCCATCGGAGCGGGCGAACCTCCTCCGGTGTCGGGCACCCGCAGAGTGTTGGGCACCGTCGAGGAGCTGTCAACGTTCGGGTGTCGACCCTCCTGGCCGTGCATCCCGACGGGCAAACCGGTGGCACACCGGGGTCATGATGAGGCACCCTGGAGTTATATGACGAAACATGACGATTTCCTTGCCCGCGCCGGTCGCAACGGCGATGTGGACGCCGACACCGGTGGCGATCGGGATCTGGCCGACAGAGCAGCCCTGCGGCGCGTCGGCAGCCTCTCCACCCAGCTCACCGACATCACCGAGGTCGAGTACCGCGAACTCCAACTCGAGCGCGTGGTGCTCGTCGGTGTCTGGTCGACCGGCACCGCCCAGGACGCCGAAGCCTCGATGACGGAACTCGCGCGGCTCGCCGAGACCGCCGGTTCGGTGGTCCTCGAGGCCCTGTCCCAGCGCCGGCGCAACCCGGATGCCGGGACGTACATCGGGTCCGGCAAGGTCAAGGAGCTGGCCGAGGTGGTCCAGCTGACGGGCGCCGACACGGTGATCTGCGACGGCGAGTTGTCGCCGGGCCAGCTCCGCAACCTGGAGGAGCAGCTCAACGTCAAGGTCGTCGACCGGACCGCGCTGATCCTGGACATCTTCGCCCAGCACGCCAAGTCCAAGGAGGGCAAGGCGCAGGTCGAACTGGCCCAGCTCAACTACTTCCTCCCGCGACTGCGCGGTTGGGGTGTCGCACTTTCCCGGCAGCGGGGTGGACGCGTGGCCTCCGGCGCCGGTATTGGTTCGCGTGGTCCCGGTGAGACCAAGCTCGAGATCGATCGCCGACGCATCCACCGGCGCATCGCCCTGCTCAAGAGCGAGCTGTCGGCGATGCGTCAGGTCCGGGACACCAAGCGGTCGCAGCGGCGCGCCAATGCGGTCCCGGCGGTGGCGATCGCCGGGTACACCAATGCCGGCAAGTCCTCGCTGCTGAACTCCCTGACGGAAGCGGGCGTGCTCGTCGAGGACTCGCTGTTCGCGACTCTTGATCCGACCACCCGCAAGACCACCACCACGGACGGGCGCCTCTACACGCTCACCGATACCGTCGGGTTCGTCAGGCATCTGCCGCATCAACTGGTCGAGTCCTTCCGTTCCACGCTGGAGGAGATCGCCGACGCCGACCTGGTGGTTCACGTGATCGACGGGTCGGATGCGAATCCGGAGGACCAGGTCGTCGCGGTCCGCGAAGTGCTGACGGAGATCGACGCCGCCCAGGTCCCGGAGATCATGGTCGTCAACAAGATCGACGCGGCGGACGAGATCACCCTCGGGCGTCTTCGTCACCTGATGCCGCATGCCGTCTTCGTCTCCGCCCGGACCGGTGAGGGGATCGCCGAGTTGCGCGCCGTCATCGCCGGTGCGCTGCCCGACCCGGCGATGCGGATCGAGGTGCTGGTCCCCTTCAAGCTGGGCGCTCTGGTGTCCCGGGTGCACGCCGAGGGCACGGTCCTCACCGAGGAGCACACGGCGGAGGGCACCTTGATCCAGGCGAAGGTCTATCCCGCGCTGGCCGGAGTGCTGGCCGACTACCGGGTGGCGGCCACGTCGGCCTGAGCGGACCGCAGGCACACCTTCCCGGCCGCCTCCGGGCGGAGCCAGGACATCGGTGGCAGGTGACCCTCAGCGACATCGGTGGCAGGTAGCCCTGGAAAGGATCCGGTGGCGGGGTATCGTGGGAATTCGATACGAGCGGCTCGCTGCTCCCATCGAAGTCGGCAGCAGCCGCGAACAAGAACTGACAGGCAGTCGAAAAGGATTCTGGAGGTCGAATCATGGGTGGCATTCAGCCCTGGCACATCATCTTGGTCGTCGTGGTCTTCCTGCTGTTGTTCGGTGGAAAGAAGCTTCCTGACGCAGCACGTGGGCTCGGACGCTCCCTGCGCATCCTGAAGTCCGAGGTCGGTGCCATGCACGACGAGGACGGCAGCAAGGCGAAGGCTGCCGCTGCAGCGGAAACCGACGTCACGGCCGCACAGCCGACCGCCGCTTCGCAGATCGCCCCCGCGCCGATTGCGCAGCCGGTCGTCCAGGCTCCGGTGGCTTCGGTGCCGGCTACGGTTTCTGCCGTCAATGGAGCCGTGCCGGTGGCAGTGCCAGCGGCCTCCAACGGTCAGCCCGCGCCGTCGTTCGTGGTGCCCGCGCCCGTCGTCCAGCCGGTCATCAACGTTCCGGCGAATGGCCCGCAGGGCAACTGATCCACGCAAGCCCGAAGAACCCGTAGGTCCTGGACCTGCGGGTTTTTCGGTCTATCGCCTGGCCAGATTCCTGTGTTCAGGCATGCAGAAGGGCCCCTCCTCGCGGAGGGGCCCTTCTGCGTTTCTCCGTCCCGCGGTGGCCGGCCGCGATCAGAGCTTGCGGAGCACGGCGACCACCCGGCCGAGGATGACGGCGTCATCGCCCGGGATCGGGGAGTAGGCCGGGTTGTGCGGCATCAGCCAGAGGTGACCGTCCTTGCGCTTGTACGTCTTGACCGTCGCCTCGCCGTCGATCATGGCGGCCACGATGTCGCCGTTCTCGCCGACCGGCTGCTGGCGAACGACGACCCAGTCGCCGTCGGTGATGGCAGCCTCGATCATCGAATCGCCGACCACCCGAAGCAGGAAGAGAGTCCCTTCCCCGACGAGGTCCTTGGGCAGCGGGAAGATGTCCTCGATGGCCTGCTCGGCCAGGATCGGACCGCCGGCGGCGATGCGGCCGACCACCGGGACGTAGGCCGGCGTCGGGTAGCCGGCATTGTCGTCCGCCATCTCGTCGGCCGACCGCACGTCCACCGCCCGGGGGCGGTTCGGGTCCTTGCGCAGGAGGCCCTTGCGCTGCAGGACGCCGAGCTGGTGGGCGACCGATGACGGTGATTTGAGCCCCACGGCCTCGCCGATCTCGCGGACGCTGGGCGGATAGCCGCGGCGCTGGACCGAATCCCTGATCACCTCCAGCACCTTGCGCTGGCGAACGGTCAGGGTGCGGCCGTTGTCGGCCTCGGGGAATTCGGTGACGGTGTCGTCCGCGGGATCGAGTTCCCTCGACGCTGCAGACGCTGTCGAATCCTCCGACACATCCCCGTCATCGGCCTGACCTGTGCTCTTACCTACTGGAGTTCGTCGTGTCGCCACGTTCGATACCTTCCTGTCGACCCCGCCTCGGGTCGTTCGATGGGACGCCTGCGTTCCGGGCATGGGGATCACCGTACGACCACACGGGTAACAATTCAAACAGGCGTTCGACAAACACGCCGGTAAATCTTCCCACTGTCGGTGGTCCGATGTACAACTAGTCCAGGCGTTCGATAGAACGCTCGTTCGAGGTGGACAGTACATCGTCGCGGTCGGGATCGAGTGAGGATCTCGCGGCCGTGTCGGCGGCCTTTCCATCAAGGACGTGGATGCGACCGCGAAGCGGTCGCCGACCATCGAGAAGGCACCGTCATGGCTACCGCTACCTCCACCCTCACGAAGTACTCGGCTTCCCCGTACGCCGGCGTGCCTGCCCCATCGCGTGCGCCCCGTGCGGCCGGTGCGGCCGGTGTGCCCCGTGCGCCCCGTGCAGCCCGTGCGGCCGGTGTGCCCCGTGCGCCTCGTGCAGTAGCGGGCGAGGCGATGGCACCCCGGACCGCCGCCGGCGAGCGCGCTGCGCAGCGTCGTCGGGCGCGGGTCTCCGCCGACCGCCGCCCGCCGTCGGGCATGTTGCCCTCGACCAACCGCACGGCCGCGGTGGTCTCCGCCGATCGGGGCGACCAGGTCGCCTACCGCCCGTTCCGGATGGGCCGGTGGGCGCGGCTGATGAGTACCGTGTCGGTGGCTGCGGCCGCGCTCGCCCTCGGCGTTGCCCTGCTGTCGGGCAGCGGCCGTCAAGTGATGGGTGAGGTGACGGTGGCGCCGGGTGATTCGCTCTGGTCGATCGCCCAGCAGTCCGACCCCGGTGCCGACCCGCGGGCCGTCGTCGACCAGATCCGTCAGCTCAACGGTCTGAGCGGCGATGCCATCTCCGTCGGTGCGGTGCTGCAGGTCCCGACGGCCGCCCGTTGACAGCGATCGGTCAGCGCTGCGTGACGGCCCCACGGCAAGAGGGAACGTCTTCCGACCGGAAGGGTGAAATCGCCCGGCCAACCAGGAAACTCGATTCGACACGCCGGGTGCGCTTGCGTGAAGTTGGTGTCCCGATCTACGGTCTACCCCTACATGTAGTAGTTACAAGGATGTAAGCTATCCACAGGTTGGGTTACCTTGCAGGGCGAGTTGTCCACAGTTCCAGCCGGTTACCCACCGGCGATCCACATTTCCAGTCACATTCGGCTCGGTTCGCAGCCCTGGGTGACCCGTCGTCAGGGAGGTGAGCCGTCATGCGTTGTCCGTTCTGTCGCCACCCCGATTCCAGGGTCATCGACTCTCGGGAGGTCGAGGACGGCCAGGCCATCCGCCGGCGTCGGTCGTGCCCGGAGTGCTCCCGCCGATTTACCACGGTCGAGGAAGCGGTGCTCGCAGTGGTCAAGCGCAGCGGCGTCACCGAGCCGTTCAGTCGGGCCAAGGTCGTCCTCGGGGTGCGTCGCGCCTGTCAGGGCCGCCCGGTCGACGAGGATGCGCTCGCGCTCCTCGCCCAACAGGTCGAGGAGACCATCAGGGCCACCGGTGCCGCCGAGGTGCCGAGCCAGGAGGTCGGGCTGGCCATTCTCGGTCCGCTGATGCAACTGGACGAGGTGGCCTACCTCCGTTTCGCCTCCGTCTACCGGTCCTTCGAATCCGCCGCTGATTTCGCTGCCGAGATCGAACGTCTCAAGGCAGTTCCGAGCGGCTGATCGGCCGCTCCCAGTCTTTCGCTCCAGGTGACCGCCGTCGTTCGCCGCCCCCGCTCGTCCGCTCCATCGCAGTTCGGCACGTCCGATGATCCATCGGGCGGGTCAACGGCCGGCCGCTCCGGCACCTCAGCTCCACACCAACACCCGCTCAGCACCAGACCCGCACAGGGAAGGGAACGCTCCATGACCGAGACCCTCGGTAGTTCAACCGGATCCGCAGCCGCCAACGGAGGTACGGCCGGCCGCCGTCGCCCCAGGGCCGACGGGACCGCCGGCCTGCGGCTGGAGCGTCTCTACACGACCGCCGGCGTGCACCCGTACGACGAGGTTACCTGGGAGCGCCGCGACGTGGTGCTGACCAACTGGCGCGACGGCACCGTCAACTTCGAGCAGCGCGGGGTCGAGTTCCCCTCCACCTGGTCGATCAACGCCACCAACATCGTCACCAGCAAGTACTTCCGCGGCGCCGTTGGCACCCCCCAGCGCGAGGTCAGCCTCAAGCAGATCATCGACCGCGTCGTCACCGCCTACACCGACTCCGGCCGCGAGAACAGCTACTTCGCCACGCCGCAGGACGAGGAGATCTTCTCCCACGAGCTCACCTGGATGCTGCTCCACCAGGTCTTCGCGTTCAACTCCCCGGTCTGGTTCAACGTGGGAACCTCGTCGCCGCAGCAGGTCTCGGCCTGCTTCATCCTGGCCGTCGACGACACCATGGACGCCATCCTGAACTGGTACCGGGAAGAGGGCCTGATCTTCAAGGGCGGTTCCGGCGCCGGTCTGAACCTGTCCCGTATCCGGTCCTCCAAGGAGCTGCTGTCCTCCGGCGGTACTGCCTCCGGTCCCGTGTCGTTCATGCGCGGCGCCGACGCGTCCGCCGGCACCATCAAGTCCGGTGGGGCCACCCGTCGCGCGGCGAAGATGGTCGTCCTGGACGTCGATCACCCGGACATCGTCGAGTTCGTCGAGACCAAGGTGAAGGAGGAGCGGAAGATCCGCGCCCTGCGCGACGCCGGCTTCGACATGGACCTCGGCGGCGAGGACATCGTCTCCGTCCAGTACCAGAACGCCAACAACTCGGTTCGGGTGTCCGACGAGTTCATGCGTGCCGTCGAGTCCGGCTCGGAGTTCGGTCTGCGTGCTCGCGCCACGGGCGAGGTCATCGAGTCGGTCGACGCCCGCGAGCTCTTCACCAAGATCAACACCGCTGCGTGGGCCTGCGCCGACCCCGGAATCCAGTACGACGACGTCATCAACGACTGGCACACCTCGCCGGAATCGGGTCGGATCAACGCCTCGAACCCGTGCTCGGAGTACATGCACCTGGACAACTCCTCGTGCAACCTTGCCTCGCTCAACCTGATGAAGTTCCTGTCCGACGACGGCGTCTTCGATGCTGCGAAGTTCGCCAAGGCTGTCGAGTTCGTCATCACCGCGATGGACATCTCCATCTGCTTCGCCGACTTCCCGACGCAGCCGATCGCGGAGACCACCAGGGCGTTCCGTCAGCTGGGTCTCGGATACGCCAACCTCGGCGCACTGCTGATGGCCACCGGCCACGCCTACGACTCCGAAGGTGGCCGCTCGCTGGCCGCAGCCATCACCTCGCTGATGAACGGCACCGCCTACAAGCGCAGCGCGGAGCTCGCCGGGATCGTCGGTCAGTACGACGGCTACGCCCGCAATGCCGACGCCCACAAGCGGGTCATCCGCAAGCACGCCGCGGCCAACGACCAGATCCGCACCTACGGCGGGAACGATGCCGCCACCCTGAAGCTCGCAACGGCCGCCTGGGCCGAGACGGTCGCCACCGGTGAGAAGAACGGCTACCGCAACGCCCAGGCCACGGTGCTCGCCCCGACCGGCACCATCGGCCTGATGATGGACTGCGACACCACGGGCATCGAGCCGGATCTGGCGTTGGTCAAGTTCAAGAAGCTGGTCGGCGGCGGTTCCATGCAGATCGTCAACCAGACGGTCCCGCGTGCGCTGGCCTCCCTCGGCTACCAGGCCGAGCAGGTCGAGGCGATCGTCGAGTTCATCGCCCAGCACGGCCACGTCATGGGTGCTCCCGGGTTGAAGAACGTGCACTACTCGGTGTTCGACTGCGCCATGGGCGAGCAGTTCATCGCGCCCATGGGGCACGTCCGGATGATGGCCGCCGTGCAGCCGTTCATCTCCGGTGCCATCTCCAAGACGGTCAACATGCCGGAGGACGCCACCGTCGACGACGTCGCCGAGATCTACCTGCAGGGCTGGAAGATGGGCCTCAAGGCGCTCGCCATCTACCGCGACAACTGCAAGGTCGGTCAGCCGCTGTCGGCGTCGAGCAAGAACAAGGATGCTGCTGACAAGTCGGACGCGGAAGCGGCCGCCGCTCCGGCAGCACCGGCCTCGCACACCCCGGTCCGTCGTCGGTTGCCGAAGAAGCGCCCGTCGCAGACGGTCTCGTTCACGGTCGGCGGTGCGGAGGGCTACCTGACCACCGGCTCCTACCCGGACGACGGGCTCGGCGAGGTGTTCATCAAGCTCGGCAAGCAGGGCTCGACGCTCGCCGGTGTGATGGACGCCTTCTCCATCGCGGTGTCCGTCGGACTGCAGTACGGCATCCCGCTCGAGTCCTACGTCGCCAAGTTCACGAACCTGCGGTTCGAGCCGGCCGGTATGACGGACGACCCGGACATCCGGATCGCCACCTCGGTGATGGACTACCTGTTCCGTCGCATCGCGCTGGACTACCTGCCGGTCGACGCCCGCGCCGAGCTCGGCATCTTCTTTGCGGAGGAGCGCACCGCGCAGGTCTCCGGGGCGTACGGATCGACCACGGTCGAGGACGCCGCGGAGACCGTCGAACTGGTCGAGGAGATGCGGTCCTCGGTCGATGCCACCCCGGTCGTCCGCCCGGCCGTCGAGTCCGGGAGGCCCACTGCCGATCTGGCCGGTCGCCGGGCCGGCTCGTCGACCGAACTGCTGGAGATGGTGATCGGCAAGTCCGCCGACGCTCCGCTCTGCTTCACCTGCGGAACGAAGATGCGCCCCTCCGGCGCCTGCTACGTCTGCGAAGGCTGCGGCTCCACGTCCGGCTGCAGCTGACCTGATCGACGCCGCGAGCCCGGCCCCGGACATCGGGGTCGGGCTCGCGACAGTTCCTGGCCCTGAGCGTCGCGTGCCCGATTGCCCCACCGGACGTCCGCTGCCGTTGGTATGTTCCCCGCACGCGTCCGTCTCGGACGCCGGGGGACAGGAGTGTCAGACGTGGCAGGCCGTAGCAAGGCACCGTTCATTGCAGCGGCGATCGCGGGAGTCGTGCTGATCGCCGGCATCCGGTACTTCAGCACCCACGACAGCGGTACGACGAACCAGACGGCGGACCCCGGCACATCGGTATCGCCGACCACCGGTACCGCCTCGGAGGTCGTCCCAATTCGGGAGGGGTGCACGACCGTCCAGGTCGGTGCGTCCAGCGAGAAGGCAGCGCTGATGGCCGGTATCGCGAAGTCGTACGCCGCCTCCGGGCGCAAGGTGGGCGGCGCCTGCTACGACATCGTCGTGACCTCCCTGGCTTCCGGCACCGGTGAGGCGAACCTGGCCGCGGGGTGGAACGAGTCAGTGGACGGGCCGGCCCCGGACGTCTGGACCCCGGCGGCGTCCACCTGGGTGACGTTGCTGCGCAGTGATCTCACCGCCAAGGACAAGCCGAGTATCGTGCCGGCCGAGTCCAAGTCGGTCACCTCCACCCCGCTCGTGCTGGCGATGCCCAAGCCGATGGCCGAGGCGCTGGGATGGCCGAAGGCGTCGCTGGGATGGTCCGACGTGCTCGGGCTGGTGCAGGCCAAGGACGGCTGGGCCTCGAAGGGTCACAAGGAGTGGGGCGCCTTCACCCTCGGCAAGACCAACCCCACTGTCTCCACCTCCGGCCTGGCCGCCACCATCGGCACCCTGGTGGCAGCGACCGGCAGATCCTCCGACCTGACGACGACCGATCTCAAGAACGCCAAGATCCGCAGCTACGTCCAGGCCGTCGAGCACTCGGTGATCCACTACGGCGACACCACGCTGACGTACCTCTCGAACCTGCAGCGGGCCGACGACGGGGGCGCCGCCCTCGGCTACCTCTCCGCGGTCGCGGTCGAGGAGAAGTCGGTGCTGGACTACAACGCCGGCAACCCGAGCGGCGACCCTGCCACCCTCGGCAAGCACGCGCCGCCGAGGGTGCCGTTGGTGGCGGTCTACCCGAAGGAGGGGACCCTCTACAGCGACAGCCCGTACGTGGTGTTGAACGCCCCGTGGTCCACGCCCGCGAAACAGGCCGGCGCCAACGACTTCCTGGCCTACCTGCTCGCTCCGGAGCAGCAGAAGGTCTTCACCGACGCCAACTTCCGCACCTTCGACCACCAGCCGGGAGCCCCGATCAAGGCGAGCGGCGCGGTGCTCGCCGACGGCGTGACGGTCGCGCTCAACCCACCCGGCTCGGCCGTGCTGACCGGTGTCCGCGCCCTGTGGGGCGACCTGCGCAAGCGGGCGAGAGTGCTGATCCTGCTCGATGTTTCCGGCTCCATGCAGAACGATGCCGGATCCAGCGGCCAGACGAAACTGGACCTGGCCAAGGCCGCGGCGGCCACCGCCCTCGGGCAGCTGTCCGACACCGATCAGGTGGGCCTCTGGACGTTCACCACGGAGATGCCGACCCCGTCGACGATCTACCAGGACAACGTGGCGATCGAGCCGCTGACCAAGGACCATCGGGCGCTGCTGACCACCACCCTGCAGGGCCTCATCCCCCAGAAGGCGACTCCGCTGTATGCCGCGGTCCGGCAGGCCAGCAAGTACATGAACGGGAGCGCCAACCCCGACCTGATCAACGCGGTGGTCATGTTGACCGACGGCAAGAACGAGTACCCCAATGATGACGATCTGGCTTCCCTGGTGTCGGACCTGGGCTCCAGCGCAACGGAGAACGGGGTGCGGGTCTTCTCCATCGCCTACGGGGCGGACGCGGATCTGGGAACCCTGCAGAAGATCTCCGAGGCCTCACGGGCGGCGGCCTACGACGCGCGGAAGCCGGAGAGCATCGCCAAGGTCTTCAGCAACGTACTGTCCAACTTCTGAACCCGTCCAACGCCGCTCCGACGGGAGGGCTGACCTTGCCCGAGTCACGCATGCGCCGCGCCGCCCAGGCTCTCCGCGATCCGTGGAGCCTGCTGGCTGCTGCGGTGGGTGCCGGTGCCGCCTGGGCGCTGGCGCTGCCGGTCGTCGGCGTCGGCGCAGTCGGGATCGCGATGCTGGCCGTGGCAGCAGTGGCCGGCGCAGCCGTGTCCGAGCGGCAGGCGACGGTGGAAGCAAAGCTGTTGATACCAGGCACGATCCAGTTCGACCTGGTCGGAACGCTGGATGGATACCTCGACGATCTCATCCGCCTGGCCGCCGGGGCCCTCGCCCCGGTCCTGGCCGGGCAGGCGGCTGACGGGGTGGAGGCGGCTCGTTCAGCGCGAGGCGTTGCCGTCGGCGTGGCTGGTTCGATCGACGTCCTGGACGGGGCGCTGAGCGAGGCGGACCAGGTCGCCAGGCGCATGACGTCGGCTGACAAGGTCGCCGGTCCGATGGACCGGATGGCGGCCCGTCGTCAGGGTCTGCTGGACAAGCTCTCCACGGCGGTCGACGGGGTGGGTGAGCTGTACACCAAGTTGCTGGAACTGTCCTCGACGCCTGAACTGGCTCCGGGCGCGGTACTCGATCATGGCCCCGACCCGGTCGCCGAGGTCAACGACTCCCTCGACGCGATCCGCGGGGCGTTCGCCGACCTGGACTCCGCTGCCCGGACTGCGATCGCCGGCCTGGACACGCCCCGGCCCCGCTAGGGCAGGCATCGGGGCCGGGATCGCCCGGACCGGCACCCGCTCGTGGCAGGCTGGTCGAACACAGGCCATGGCGTCGAGCACCCATCGAGCGCCAGGGATCCGTCAACCTCGAGGAGTCACCATGGGCGCCATCATGAGACTGGTCAACCGCATCGTGTCCGCACTGGCCAGACGTAAGGTGCAGCGCGACGAGAACCCTGGTGGTCGCTGACCACAGTCCGCCGGCCCACCCACCCGAGTGACCGCTGAACAGTCAGCGCCTAGGGTGATCGGCCATGACGGAAAACTCTGCGACGACCAGCGGTTCGACCATGCCCGACCCGGCCCGGGACCACGCCGCCGGGCAGAAGACAGCAATCAACGCGCTGTCCGACGAGTTCGTGGCGGCAATGGTGAAGTTGAGCCCGACGCTGGCCACCGAACTCGGCGTGCCCGGTCATGACGACCGGCTCGATGATCTTTCGCCGGCCGGTCTGGCCGCGGTGGACGAGTTGATCGGACGCACCATCACGGCGATCTCGGCGGCGGAATCCACCGGGCGGCTCGACGACGTGGCTCGCAATGTCATCCTCGAGCGGTTGCTCCTGGAGCAGGACCGCTACCGGAGTGGTTGGGCGCATGCCGCCCTCAACGTGCTCGCTTCTCCGCTGCAGCACGTCCGGATGGTCTTCGACATGACGCCGACCGACACCCCCCAGCAGCTGGCGACCTACGCCGCGCGGATGAGGGCCGTGCCGGCCAGCCTGGCCGGCTACCAGGAGAGCCTGCGTCTGGCCGCGTCCCGGGGCCAGACGGCGGCCGTCCGTCAGGTCGACAAGTGTGCCCAGCAGTGTGCCGCCTACGCCGGGACTGCCGAGAGCCCGGGATTCTTCACCCGCACGGTGCAGGCGTTCGGTGCGGACGAGTCGGCGGTCGCCGAGTTGGCCGCGGCCGCGAAGGTCGCCGAGCAGGCGTACGCCGACCTGGGGACCTTCCTCACCGGCGAACTGCGTGCCTCCGCGCCCGCCAAGGACGCCGTCGGCCGGGAGCGATATGTCCTGGCCTCCCGCGAGTTCCTCGGCGCTACCGTCGATCTGGAGCGCACATACGAATGGGGCTGGCAGGAGTTCCTCTCGATCGAGAAGGAGCTGCTGGAGGTCGTCGAGCGGATCGCTCCCGGCCAGGACGCCAAGGGTGCGGCAGCCGTGCTGGACGCCGACCCGGCCTACCTCGTCCACGGCAACGACGGGTTGAAGGACTGGATGCAGCAGCTGTCCGATCGGGCGGTGGAGGATCTCGGGCGGTCGCACTTCGACATCCCGGCTCCGCTGCGGCGGCTCGAATGCCTGATCGCGCCTCCGGGTGGCAGTCTGGGGGCCTACTACACGCCGCCGAGCGACGATTTCAGCCGGCCGGGCCGCATGTGGTGGTCGGTGGGCGAAGGCCGCCCGACGTATACGACCTGGCGCGAGACCACGGTCGTCTACCACGAGGGTGTGCCCGGGCACCATCTCCAGCTGGCCACGGCGGTATGGCGCAAGGACAAGCTGAACGACTTCCAGCGGCTCCTGGCCGGGACGTCCGGACATGCCGAGGGCTGGGCTCTCTACGCCGAACGTCTGGTGCGCGAGCTGGACTACCTCTCCACGGACGGCGATCTGCTCGGCATGCTGGATTCTCAGCTGTTCCGGGCGGCCAGGGTCGTCATCGACCTCGGGATGCACCTCGAGCTGACCATCCCGGCGGGCACCGGCTTCCACGAGGGCGAGGTGTGGACCCCCGAGCTCGGTCTGGAGTTCCTGCTCACCCGGACGCTGAACGAGGCCGACAACAGCCGCGACGAGATCGACCGGTACCTCGGCTGGCCCGGACAGGCGCCGTCGTACAAGGTCGGCGAGCGGATCTGGCTCGAGGGTCGTGATGCCGCCCGGGCGCGTCATGGCGCCGACTTCGACGAGAAGGCCTTCCACACAGCGGCGCTCGGCCTGGGAGGGATGGGTCTCGACCCGCTCGCCACCGAGCTCGCGCTGCTCTGAGCCAAAGTCTGCGCCGGTCCTGGCAAGGTGTGCGTGGTGCCGGCAAGGCGGGCGGGCGTTGCCGGCACCAGGCAGCCGTTGCCAGGTGGCCCTGCGGCGCTCCCGCCGCCGGGCGCTGGTGTCGGGTGTCCTAGCCTTGCCTCTGCCCGCCGGTTACCTCCCGGTGGGGCTCGGCAGAACCGGACCGAGCGGCAGCGTGCGGCCGAGCACCCCGAACGGCCGCGGGTCGCCGGTGAAACGGTACTGCCGCAGCACGTCCACGAATCCCATGCGCCGGTAGAGCTTCCACGCGCGGTTGGTGCCTTCGGGGGTGGACAGCAGCACGGCCTTCTCCGGACGGCCGGTCAGCAGAGCGGTGAGCAGGGCCTGGCCGATGCCGGCGCCCTGGGTGTCGGGCCGCACGTGCAACTCGGTGAGCTCCAGGTAGTCCACGAGCCAGGGCGAGTCCCGACGTCCGATGCCCCGCTCCACCTCGGAGAACCACCACTGACCGGGATGCCCGGTGTAGCCGTAGGTGAGCCCCCGGATGCGGTCCTGGGCGTCGACGGCGACGACGCTCGCGAAGCCGTTGCGGCGGCTGTGCTCCTGCCAGAGCGACGCTCGAGCTGCGGCGATGCCGTCGGGATACTGCATGGCCGAGACGTAGACCTCCACCAGTTCGGGTAGTCGCGCGACGAACGACTCGGGGTCGAGCGGGCGCAGTGTCAGCTGCGGAGCGGTCGATCCGGGAGGTCCCGCTTGGGTGGGGCCGGTGGTCATCCGCGACTGGGCCTGCGGGTCGCGACATGCATGGCGTCATCCCACCACGTCACACCCACCGTTCTCGACTCGGGATGCCTCCGGACGCCCGCCCGGCCTGGCCCCGGAGGGTTCACCGGAGGGCTCTCCGGAGCGCGACTGTCGGACCGACCTGGTGGACTGTCCTCAGGTCGGTGGTAAGCGCCGCCGGTGTCCGGTTTTCGCAGCACTACCACCGAGCAGGACCAGGCGCGACGGTCCCAGCGAGCTGCCGGCCCGTGACACTGTCGGTGGTCGGGGTTACAGTCGAACAATAGTTCGAGAACCAACTCGACGACAGCGTCATGACAGTTTTCCAACGGTCTTCCAACAGTAGGGACAGGTGAAGAAGATGACGGTCACCACCAGCATCCGGCCGACTCGGGTCGAGACAGCACAGGGGCGCCTGCCGCTGGGCGTGGCTCGTCCGGTGCCGCAGGCGGCCAGGGATCTGCTGGCCGACGCCGGGCGCGGGCTCGGTCGGGCCATCCGGGCGGATCAGCCCACCGATCGCTATGCCGCGGCGCATCTTGCCGCGCTCAGGGGCGCGGCCGCGCTACTCGCGACCAGGGCGAAACCGGGTCGCGCCCGGCAAGCAAGCGCCTGGGAGCTGATGGCCAAGGTCGCGCCCGAGTTCTCCGAGTGGGCGGCGTTCTTCGCGGCGGGGTCGGCCAAGCGGCAGGCCGCCGAGGCCGGCATCTCCCGGTTCATCACACCCCGCGAGGCCGACGACATGGTGCGGCAGTGCGGCGCCTTCCTCGATCTGATCGAGGGGGCACTCTGATCGCCGGAGCTCTCCCGTACCGAGGGTCTCGCTCAGGCCCGGGTCTTGTGCTTGGCCGATCGCATCAGGCGGTCCAGGAGCTGGTCGAACATCGCGGCGATCTCGCGGGCTCCCGCGGTCGGCCAGTGATGGATCGGCACCGCGGCACCCTGGGCCTGTTGGATGGCGGCCCGATCGGGCAGATTCGGGTTCAGCACGAGAGGGCCGAAAAGGTCCCTCAGCTCGCCCAGCCGGTACTCGTGTTCGGTGTTCCGCGGGCGCACTCGGTTCACCACCACCCCGAGTGGTTGCAGGTGCCGGTGGGTCAGGCGTTCCTTCTGGACTGCTTCCAGAGCCCGCTGGACACCGGTCACGGCGTAGAGCGAGGGTTCGGTGACCAGGACGGCACGGTCGGAGGCGACGAGAGCGCTGCGGGTGAGCTGCCCCAGCGAGGGCGGGCAGTCGATGAGCACCAGATCCGGCGCTGGGTCGACCTTGGCGATGGCAGTGCTCAGCCTGGCCAGCTGCTTCGCGTTCGGGTCCGGATTGTTGTGGGACTCGGCGGCCTCACTGCCGGGCAGCACCCGGAGCAGGTCGCTCCAGGACGACTTCTGGAGTGCTCCGTTGACGATGGAGCGTCGCGGGTTGTCCAGGACGTCGGCGATGCTCGGGCCGCTCTCGTCGATCTCGACGGTGGTGGTGGCATTCATCTGGGGGTCGAGATCGACCAGCAGGGTGCTCACACCCGCGTGGATCGCCGCGGAAACCAGTCCCAGCGTGACGGTGGTCTTCCCGACGCCGCCCTTCAGACTCAGCACACTGGCCACCAACATCGCCACACCGTACAGGTCGTGGATGACGCGTCGGCCGTCGGTCGGCCGCGCCGAGCCGGACCCCGATACGCTGCTTGCAACCGATCTACGCTGGCCCGAAGTCGATCGATCACCTCTGGTCCGCCGGTGCGGACCCGACATCCTGCGAAGGAGCATCCCGAATGAATGCGGCTTCGCGTACGGCGCCTCCCGATCCGGTGGGCGAGGCCCTGATCGGGTTGGCCGGGCTGGTCCCGGGCGCTGTCGTCGTCGACGTCGGCGGTGGGAGTGGTACCCGTGCGGTCCCGCTGGCCAAGCTGGGTTGCACCGTGCTCGTCGTCGACTCGTCGATCGATGCACTGGCGATTCTCGGGCGGCGGGCCGCCGATGCCGCTGTGGCGGAACGTATCTCGGCGATCCAGGCGGATGCCGCAGCACTGTCGACCGTCGTTCCGCACGGTGCGGCCGACCTGGTGCTGTGCCATCACCTGCTGGAGAACGTGGACGATCCGGTGGCGGTCATCGAGGGGATCGCCGGGTCGTTGAAGCCAGGTGGCGTCGCCTCGGTGCTGGTGGCCGGCCGGCTCGCCGCCGTCCTGGCGCAGGCTGCCGCAGGCCGTTTCGGTGACGCGGCGGCGATCCTCGCCGATGCGTCCGGCCGCTTCGGGCCCGCGGATCCGCTGCGGCGGCGGTTCGACATCGAGGGTCTGGTCGCCCTGCTGGCCGGTGGCGGGCTGGAGATCGAGACCATCACCGGCATCGGAGTGGTGTCCGGTCTCGTCACCGGGGGAACCCGTCCGGGCGGGACCAGACCGACGGTGCCCCGGTCGGTCGGTCAGATCGAACCCCGGCTGGCCGAGCTCGAGGCTGCCCTCTCGGTGCACCCGGCCCTGCGGGAGATCGCCACCGACCTGCACGCGGTCGCCCGGTTGACGGTCGGCTGATCCGTGGGCCGCAGCGCCGACGGCCGGAGGTACGTCACCGATGATCTCGAATCGATCGACGACCGCCGGTGCACCATCCTGCACGTCGACATGGATGCGTTCTTCGCCTCCGTCGAGCTCCGGCGCCGACCGGAGTTGCGCGGTCGCCCGATGATGGTCGCCGGCGACAGCGGCCGCGGCGTCGTGCTGTCCGCCACCTACGAGGCCAGGACCAGCGGGGTCCGATCGGCGATGCCGACGGGCCGGGCCAAGGCGCTCTGCCCTGGAATCGTCGTCATCCAGCCGGACATGGCCGCCTACCGGCAGGCGTCCGACGAGGTGATGTCGATCTTCGGCGATGTCACCCCGCTCGTCGAGCCCCTGTCGGTCGACGAGGCGTTCCTCGACATCTCCGGGGCTCGGCGGCTGGCCGGCCGACCCGGGCGGATCGCCGCCACTCTGCGGGCGCGACTGTCGGAGGAGCTGTCGCTGACGGCGACCGTCGGCGGCGCCGCGTCCAAATTCATGGCCAAGTTGGCGTCGGGGCTTGCCAAACCCGACGGGTTGTTGCTCGTCCCGCCGCAGGACGTGCTGTCGCTGCTGCATCCGTTGCCCGTGCAGGCGCTCTGGGGTGTCGGGCCGCAGACGGCAAAGACCCTCGAGTCGCTCGGGCTCTCCACCGTCGGCGAGATCGCTGCGGTGGACAGGGCTGCCCTGATCCGGCATCTGGGCAAGGCCACCGGCAGCAAGCTGCACGACCTGGCCAACGGCCTCGACGACCGGTCGGTGGAGACCGAGTCGACCGAGCGGTCGATCGGTGCCGAGACCACATTCGGGGTGGATTCGGCAGATCGGCTGTTCCTGCGTCGGCAGCTGCTCGGGCTGGCCGAGCGCACGGCCCGCCGGTCACGGGAGGCCGGACTCTGCGGTCGGACTGTGGCCCTCAAGGTGAGGTACGAGGATTTTTCGATGGTCAACCGCTCCGTCACCCTCCCGACGGCGACCGACCTGTCGGGGGTCATCCACTCGGCCGCGGTCGCATTGCTGGACAAACTGGGGTCGGGCAGCCGCGTGCGACTGGTCGGGATCCGGCTCGAGGGACTGGTTCCGGCCGACCAGGTCAGCGAACAACTGGAACTCGGATCCGGTGCTGACGGACCCGGTTGGCGCGAGGCCGAGGGTGCCCTTGATCGCGTGAGTGCCAGATTTGGGTCCCTTGCGGTGCGTCGAGCGTCACTCTTCGACCGCCCGAGTCCCCAGAACGGGCCCGAAAAGGGCGTCGGCGCGCCTGCCGGGCACCTAAAGGTGTCCGATTCACCACCAGATTTGCCCGGTCGCTAGAAGTCCCCGCCGAGTGCTCGTATCCTTGTGGGAGGTCGCCGTTCGACGACCGTTTCCACAGTCAACACTTAACGACAGGACCGGCCAATGTTGGCCGGGTGCCGGAGGAGGACTCATGCCGCTCTCCGAGCACGAGCAGCGCATGCTTGATGAGATCGAACGCGCTCTGTACCAGGATGACCCGAAGTTCGCCACGAGCGTGAACGTCAGTCGCATCCGGCGGCGTCGGCCGATTCTGGCCGCCACCGCCTTTTTGGTAGGCCTCGTGCTTCTGGTCGTCGGGGTGATCGCAACGCAGAGTGTGCTGACTCTGGGTGTGATCGTCAGCGTTCTGGGCTTCTTGGTCATGGTGGGCTCGGTGGGCCTCTTCGTCTTCGGTCAGCCGGGGGCAAGAGCAGCTGGGAAGCCGGCACCGAGTGCGCCAGGCGCAAACGCCTCGTTGTCCGAACGGATGGAGGAACGCTTCCGCCGTCGGTTCGACGAACAAGGCTGACTCCCCGGCTCGACCAGCGACCGCCTGATAACCGAACGTCACAATCACCCACCTCGACCGACCAATGGCCCTGAGGTGGGTTTTGTGGTGTCGCTTCATAGTCACCGCGGTCGAACGGGCCCGCCGCCGCGCCGGGAGCGACAGATCGCAGGCAGGCAGACAGACAGACAGACGTTGCCGCCGCGCCGGGATCCACAGATCGCAGGCAGGCAGGCAGACGTGCCCGACCCCCGGTGCCGCCTGCGGCGCGGCCGACCCACCGTGCCGCTCGTGGCGCGGCCTAGCGGCCTGAGCGCCGCAGGGACCGGGGGTAGAGACGTTCCGTCGGTCGGGTCGGAGCATTCCGCTGGAGGCCCTCGATGATGCTCTTCGCACCGGCCACCAGATCGTGGCCGTTGATCGCGGCACTGCCCGGGCGGTCCAGCGTCGTGGTCGAACCGGCCGCGGCCCCGTTCCCCGAGGAAGCGCCATTCCCGCTCGCGGCACCGTTCGGCGCCAGACCACCGTTGCCGGCCACTGCAACCTCACCTGCAGTACCTGCAGTCGAGAGGGGACCACCGTCGTCAGAATGATCCTGGCCGTACCACTCCAGCTCGGCGGCCATCACGAGGGCGCGCAAGCGCACCCGGTCGGCGTCCTCGAGGTGTGCCCGTCGGGCGAGGCGGTTCGCCGTGACCCTGGCCGATTCTGCGGAGTGCGGCAGGATACCGTGGTCGATGGCAGTGTCCTCGATCTCGGCCCAGGCCGCGGTTGCCGCGCCCGGCCCGCCGTGGGCCGCGACGGACAGCCGATGCCGCCGCCGTCGGGTGCGGATCGCGGTCGGAATCAGGACCAGCCCAGTGATCAACGCCAGCGCGATCAGCACGATCAGCACGACCTCGATCCAGCTAGCACCGGCTCCGCCGGCACCGGACGCGACATCGACCTGCGTGGCCACCGCGCTCGACGCCGTCGGCCTCGTGGTGGTGGCTCCCTCCGGGGCCCGTGTCCGGCCGGACACCGTGGCCGGCGGGGCCACAGCGCTTGAGGACGACGTGCTCGCACCGGTGCTTCCGCTGTCCTGGTAGCCCTGCTGGCCGCCCTGCCCGCCGACGGGCGGTGTCGGGTCGAAACGGATCCAGCCGTTGGTCTCGAACTTGACCTCGACCCAGGCGTGCGCGTCGTGGCTGGTCACCAGGTAGGTACCGTCCGCCTGCCGGACGCCCTGGGTGAAGCCGACGACCACCCTGGTCGGGATGTTCAGCGACCGCAGCATGATCGCCATCGCCGAGGCGTACTGCTCGCAGAAGCCCTGCTTGTTGGTCAGGAAGTCGACCAGCGCGTCGCCGCTGCTGCCGACCGGGACGTCCAGCGAGTAGACGAATCCATTGGCTGGGGTGGTGAACCACTGCTCGAGAGCCCTGGCCTTGTCGAAGGCTCCAGTCTCGCTCTGCGTCACCTGACGGGCCTGCTCGATGACCGACGCGTTGAGCGAACCGGTCTCGGTCAGCGAGCCGCCGGACACCACGCTGTCCGCCTCGAGGTCGACGTCGGTCGGCTTCTTCTGGTCGACGGCGAGCACGTACTGGCCCGGCTTCACCCGGTCGCCGCGAAAGACGGTGTCGAGGGTGGAGTCGAAGTTCCAGATGTCGCCGAGCCCGCTGATCGAACTTGTCCCGGTCAGGATGGGTAGGAATCGATCCTGGTAGTCCTTGGTGGTGACGGTGACCCGCTTGTCCGTGACCGCGCCCGTGCTGTCGAGCGGCTCTGCCGAGACGTCCGAGACGTCGGCGTCGAGCGCCCCGAGCGACCAGCCCTGGTTCGGCGTCCAGGTCGTCAGGGACACGGTGCGGAAGTAGTCCGGCCCGGTGAGCCCGGAGGCGGTGAGCACGTCGACCGGATCGGAGGTGCGCAGGTTGCCGCGGAGGGAGGCAAGTGGGGAGAGCCCGATGGCCCCCGAGCTCGCACTGGATTTCGGTAGCCGCCCGGTGGTGCCGATACCGGACACCGATCCGGCGACGAACAGGGCCACGACCGTGGCCAGCGCGATGATGGCTCCGCCGTTGACGGCGAGACCAACACCCGCGCGGACCCCTGTCCGTCGGTCCCGATGCCCGGTGACCGCGAGCAGCACGGCGTAGAGCACCGCCGGCGCCGCGAAGCTGTACCAGCTCAGCATGGTGTTCGAGATCGACGCGGGGACCGAGTAGAGGCAGAGGAGCGGGAGCGCGACCAGGGCCGGTGACTTCGCCTCCGCCACCAGGAAGTCGGCGATGAAGGCCGCACAACCGATGGCAAGGGCGATCAGGAAGCTGAGCTCGGGGGTCGAGGGCGCCGGCGGGGACGTCTTCAGGATCTGGTCCCAGGCACCGGACAGCAACGCCCCGGCCTCGGAGACGGCAGACGCGTTGGGAAGCACGCCGCCGATACCGGTCGTGGTGAACAACGAGGTCAGGGCAATGGCGAAACCCACCAGCTGCAGCAGCGCCGTGACAGCCGTCGGCAGCCTGATCAGCCGACCGCCGATTCCGACCAGCCAGATCACGGCGACCACCTCGACCAGCGGTAGCACCCAGGAATTTCCGCTGATCGGAGTACCCAGCGCGCTTGCTCCGGTGAGAATCGCGGCCGCGGCGAGAAAAGTCGGGCCGATGCCGATCGACGGGTTCGGTGCCGAGGAGGGCGGCGGGGGAGAGACGCGCGGGCGGGTGTCGGGTCCGTCCGGCTGCGATCCCGGCCTCTGCACCGTCGGCGCGCTCATGCTGAATCCCGACTCTGTGCTGAATCCTGGCTCTGTGCTGAATCCTGGCTCTTCGCGCAAGCGCTCATCGCTCGCTGCGCTCCGCTCCTCGCTCGTTCCTCGCTGCGATGCTCACTGCGCGGTCTTTCCTCGCTGCGATGCTCACTGCGCGGTCGTTCCTCGCTGCGATGCTCACTGCGCGGTCTTTCCTTGCTGCGATGCTCACTGCGCGGTCGTTCCTCGCCGCGATGCTCACTGCGCGGTCGTTCCTCGCTGCGATGGTCACTCATGCGGTTCGTCCGGCGGGTGCGCGTCCGGCGGCGACGCGCGGGGGAACGGCGTCGGCGGTCGAGTAGCCGTCACCCGCGTTGCAGGCGCGGCGCCAGACAGCGGCCAGGTCGTCTCCGGGGTGCACCACCACGACACGCCAGTTGGCGGCCCGCAGGGCGTCGACGGTCGACCTCGAACCCGCACCAGACGGCGCCTGCGGATCCCAGTCCTCCGTGGCCATCACCAGCGCGACCGCATTGACCCCGCGGCGCCGGGTGGCGGCCAGGAGGTGGGCGTCGGCGGCGATCATCTCGCCGAGAATGGCGATCACCAGGCCGGCCCGGCCGAGGCTGAGGGGCTTGAGGGTCGGGTTGACGTCATGTTCCACCATCGCCAGACCGGCCATCACGTCATCGGCGATGTCGTGTCCGTCGGCGATCACGCTGCCGCGGTGGGAGACCAACTTGACCTGGTGGTCGGAATCGAGCAGGTGCAGCGAGATAGAGGCGGCCAGCACGACCGCGGTCTCGAGGCTCGACGCGGGGCCGTCCCCGCGGTGGGCGATCGCGCGGTGGTCGAGCACCAGCGTCGCTCCACCGTGAGACACCGGTTCCTCCAGACGGACCATCAGATCGTCGTGGCGGGCCGACGCGCGCCAGTGGATCGTCCGGATGTCGTCACCGCTGCGGTACTGGCGGACGCCGATGTCCGGGTCGCCGCCGACGGTGCCGACCGAGGCGCGTCCGGAGGCCGCCGACCGGGCACCGGAACTGCTCGGCATGCCAGTCAGGGCAACGACATTCGGCACCACCAGGACTTCGGTGCACGCGTCGAGGGTGCGGTTGTCCTCCCAGAGGTCGAACGGGTCGCCGATCCGGATGTGGGCGGGACCGAGCGTGAACCGGCCGCGCTGGGTCGCCATGATCGGGTAGATGATCCGGGATGATTCGCCACTGCGGATCGGCGCGATCAGGTATCGCATGCCCGTGGTCAGACCGGGCACCGGCGGCTCGGAGATCTCGATCGACGGAGTCCGGGTCAGCCCGGAGTTGGTGATGACCAGGACGGCCTGCCCACGGGTGCCCGGGCGGAGGCGTTCCGGCATCACCTGGTGGACACCGCCCAGCTGGATGCGGCGAAGGGCGGTGATCGCGACGGCGAACAAGGGCAGGGCGGTGGCCATCACGCCGACCCGCAGCAGATCGCGCTCGTCCAGGACGAAGGCGCAGATGATGGCGGCGATGCCGCCGGCAACCAGACAGCGGCCCCGGGTGGTCAGGCCCCGTCCCACACTCCGGTCGTGACGGGCAGCGCGATCGGCGGCCCGATCAGACACGACCACCTCGCGGCACCCGGATCCGGCCCAGCAGGATGCCGATGATCTCCTCCGCCGACCGGTGAGCGGCGTGCGCCTCGACCGTCAGCAGCAGGCGGTGGGCCATCACCGGCGCAGCGAGCCGCTGGATGTCGTCAGGAACGACGTAGCCGCGCCCGTCCAGCGCAGCCGCCGCCTTCGCGGCCCGTGCCAGGTGCAGGACGGCGCGGGGTGAGCCGCCCAGCCGGATCTCCGGGATCGCCCGGGTCGAACCGACGATCTCGACGATGTACTGACGGAGCTCGTGAGCCAGGTGCACCCCGGCGACCGCGTCGATCAGGGCGGCGACGGTGGCGCCGTCGGTGACGGCCGCGAGGGTGTCGAGGGGATCGGAGTGGTCACGGCCGGCCAGCATGGCGACCTCGGTCGCCGGGTCCGGGTAACCGATCGAGGTGCGGGCCAGGAACCGGTCTCGCTGGGCTTCGGGGAGGGGATAGGTGCCCTCCATCTCGACCGGGTTCTGGGTCGCCAGCACCAGGAACGGCCGTTCCAGCGGGTAGGTAGTGCCGTCCACCGTGACCTGACGTTCCTCCATGCACTCCAGGAGGGCCGACTGTGTCTTGGGGGAGGCCCGGTTGATCTCGTCCGCCACGATGATGTTGGCGAAGATCGGACCGGGGCGGAACTCGAACTGGCCGGTCTGCCGGTCGTAGATGCTCACCCCGGTGACGTCACTGGGCATCAGGTCAGGAGTGAACTGCACCCGCGCGACAGCCGCGCCGACCGACCTGGCCAGCGCCTTGGCCAGGCTGGTCTTGCCGGTGCCGGGCACGTCCTCGATCAACAGGTGACCTTCGGTCAGCATGCAGATCACGGCCAGCCGAACGACTTCGGGTTTGCCGAGCACTACTTGGGAGATGGCACCGGCGATCCGCGCGCCGACCGCGGCGACATCCGTCAGGTCGACTCGTGCGGCGTGGGCCGGGGCTGCGGGATAACTCGACCCGTTCAGGTCGACATGCTGTGCCACTTTGTGGTCCTCCGGGTCTCGCCTCGCTGGGCGACGTGCGGTCCCCCCACGAGGGTGAACTCCAATGGGCGCCGACATCTGCTTTCACAGTCTGCCAGTTGGTACGTCGATACGACGTGAGATGTCCGGAGGCGACGTGTGGGCCCTCGAAGAGGTTGCCGCGTGGCCATCATCGGCGACCACCACGGGCCTCACGCTGTCCCCTCCCCACCTGATGCCCCACCTGATGCCCCACCGCTCCCCACCTGATGCCCCACCGCTCCCCACCCGGAGGTCGAACGGGGTGATTCGGAGCGTTCTCGCACCCCGGTGGGCCGTCCTCCCTCCAGCCCGACCGGTCCCGGCGGGGGCGCAGAACGATGCCGTGGTGCGAGGTATTTTCACGAAACTGCTGGTCAACGGGCTTGAGGTCACTCAACGTAATGACAAAGGTCTCGACATCCTCGGGACGGTGACAGGCCTTTCCAACGAGTGATCGACGATGCCGCCCCACTTCGTCCCACCTGGCTGACCAGCGATAACGGGCGGAGATCCGGACTCGTCGGAAATTGGGGGGTCGAAAGTGGCAGAGGGTGGGGTAATGTGGCAGAAGTTGGGGCCGAGGGGTGCAGGTGCTCAGGTCAGACCAGACCGTGGTCGGACGTCAGGCGATTCCTCTCAGATGGTCGTCAGCAGCAGTTGCCCTCCAGCAAGAGATGTCCGGAAGTAGTAGTTACTAGCAGCGGTTCAGAGCTATCGGTGTGAATGGGGCGAGATGAGGTGTTGAGAGTTGTTCACAGGCTTCCTCGGCACCTACACGCCCCGGATGGACGACAAGGGCAGGGTGACCCTGCCAGCGCGTTACCGGGAGACGTTCGCTCCTGGGGTCATGATCGTCCGCGGTCAGGACCACTGTCTATACCTGTTCACCCCCGACGGCTTCGATGATTTCGCGGAGGTGGCCATCAACGCCCCCATCACGAACGCCGAAGCCCGCGGATACCAGCGCTACATGTTGTCCAACACCGATGACCAGCGTCCGGACGCCCAAGGTCGGATCAGCATTCCGATCCGCATGCGCGAGTACGCCGGTCTCACCAAGGACGTCATCATCGCCGGCGTCGGCAAGCGGATGGAGGTCTGGGACGCGGACGAGTGGGCGCGGTACGAAGCAAGCCAGGAAGCCGGCTATGCATCGCCGCCCAGTGGCGTGCTGAACCAGCCCGGCACCGCCAGTAGCTAGCAGTACCACCAGCAGCGAGCAGTGCAGTAGCGAGCAGTGCAGTACTGAACCGAAGTATCAGCACCGAGCAGAACGAGTGGCACCACGCAGTTCCTGCCGTCCGGCCTGCACCCGCACCGGACCTGACACGACTTCCCCCGTGCCAGGCCCGATGCGGGTGGGGACCCGTCAGCACGACCTGCGCCCGGCAGAGGTACGGCGAAGAAGGGGACTGACAGATGGTCTCCGGCGCCGCTTCCCACGACCCCGGCGCCCCGCACGACCCCGGCGCTGCGCCGCACCACCCCGTTGCCCCGCCCGACCCCGTTGCCCAGCGCGATCCCGGATCCGACCGGATCCACCTCCCCGTTCTCGCCAGACGGGTCACCTCCCTGCTTGCCCCGGCCTTCAGTGACCTCGACCGTCCAGTCTTCGTCGACGCCACGCTCGGCATGGGCGGACACACGCTGCTGCTGCTGGACGCCCATCCCACCCTGCACGTCATCGGCATCGACCGTGACCCGGCCGCGTTGCGCATCTCGGCGGAGCGGTTCGCCGCGGCCGGCCACACCGACCGGGTCGACCTCGTGCACGCCGTCTACGACCAGGTCGGTCCGGTGATCGCGCGCCGCGCCAAGGGCGGGGTCCAGGGCATCCTCTTCGACCTCGGGGTGTCGTCGCTGCAACTCGACCAGGCCGACCGCGGCTTTGCCTACTCCGTCGACGCACCCCTGGACATGCGGATGGACCCGACCACCGGGATCTCCGCCGCCGAGGTGCTGAACAGCTACACCCCAGGTGATCTCGCCCGTGTGCTCAGCCGCTACGGGGAGGAACGCTTCGCCAAGAAGATCGCCTACGCGATCGTTCGGGAGCGCGATCGGACACCGTTCACCACCAGTGCGCGGCTGGTCGAGCTGCTCTACCGGGAGATCCCGGCGCCCGCCCGACGGACCGGGGGACACCCGGCGAAACGGACCTTCCAGGCCCTGCGCATCGAGGTCAACAACGAACTCGGCGCCCTCACCGAAGCGATCCCGGCCGCGGTCGCCGGCCTGGCCGTCGGCGGCCGCATCGTCGTGATGTCCTACCAGTCGCTCGAGGATCGGATCGTCAAGCGGGCGATCGCCCCGGCCACCCTGTCGACCGCACCCGTCGACCTCCCGATCGACCTGCCCGGCCACGAGCCGAAGCTCGAGTGGCTGACGCGGGGTTCCGAGACACCCACCGAAGACGAGATCAACGAGAACCCGCGGGCGGCCTCGGCCCGTCTCCGGGCGGCGCGGCGTGTGCGAAAGGCGACGGTATGACGACGCAGGAAACCGATCGGATCGATGGTGCCGCCCGATCCGGTTCGACGAAATCCACGAAGTCCTCCGACAAGGCCTACGAGCGCCGAATGCGGCGCGACCGGGCCCTTGCGGACCGCCGCCTGACCCGGACCGGATCGCCGATCTCCTCCGCGCTGACCAGGGTCCCGTTCGTCGTGCTGGTCATCCTGCTGTTGGCCGGCGGTGTCGTCGGCGTCCTGTGGCTCAACACCATGTCCGACGCGGTGGGGCTGCGAGCCGGCTCGAGCCGGCTCGAGCAGGCCGCGCTGACCGCCAAGATCCAGGCTGAGAACCGCTCTGTCCAGGCGCTGCGCGATCCCTCCGTGCTGGCATCGGAAGCCAGCGCGCTCGGGATGGTTCCGCCAGGCGACGCGGCGATCCTGGTGGTCGACCCCAAGGGCAAGGGGTCGGTCGTCGGTACCCCCAGTGCGGTCCCGGGTCCGGCCGCGGCGGCCGGCGCGTCCCCGACGACGGCCGCCACCACCGCGCGTGTCACCACCGCGCCTGTCTCCACCGCGCCCGCCACGACCGCGCCGGTGGCACCGCCGAAGACCACCGCGCCCAGGACCACGCCGAAAGTGGTTGTCCCGCCCAAGGTCACGCCACCGAAGGTGACGACACGGGCCGCGGCCCCCAGGACGACGCGGGCGAAGACGGCGGTGCCCAGGACCGCACCGAAGACGACCGCACCGAGGACGACCGCACCGAAGACCACCGCCAAGACCACCGCGCCGAAGACGACAGCGCCCGGAACGACAGCGGTCAGAGCCGCGTCGACCGCAACCACAGGAGGCTGACGATGAGCACCGGACGACGGGACGACCCACAGGATCCGTACCACCCAGCCCGTTCGAGGCGCGTCGAGCCGACCCCCGACGGTCGTCGTCGGGTCGCCCCTGACGCACTGCCGGACTACCTGGCGCACCCTCGGCAGCGGGTGCCCAACCGTCCGGCCCCGGCCCGGGCCCGTAGTGCC
The DNA here is from genome assembly GCF_040546275.1 of Nakamurella sp. UYEF19. Taxonomy (NCBI): domain Bacteria; kingdom Bacillati; phylum Actinomycetota; class Actinomycetes; order Nakamurellales; family Nakamurellaceae; genus Nakamurella; species Nakamurella sp. UYEF19. The sequence goes on from NZ_JBEPNO010000016.1 coordinate 96,975, forward strand.
GGCGAGCGGCGCCCATCGACGCGTGTGCGACGCGACGACCGCAGTGATGACCGCCCGGGCGAGGGACCTGAGCTCATCGGTGCCAGGGCCGGTTCGGCCGCGGGCACTTCTCGGACCACTTCGTCGTCACGGGGCACCGCCGGCCGGCAGACCGCCGCACCCCGCCAGCGGACGGCGCCACCCACCGGGGCGGTGCGCGCGCCGGCCGGTCCAGCGCCCCGCACCAGGCCGGCCCGGACCGCCTCCCGGAAGAAGGCCGTCTCACAGCGTGGCCGTCGTACGCGGCGGGACCGTGGAGCCCGGGTCAACCATCGGCTGCGTACCCGCGGTGCTCTCGGACTGATCCTGGTGCTGCTCACGGTCGCGCTCGGCAAGCTGATCACCATCCAGACCGTCGACTCCAAGGCGCTTGCACTGGCCGGCCTCGACCAGAAGCAGTACGTGCAGAACCTGCACGCCCTGCGCGGTTCGATCGACGACCGCACCGGGGCCCCGCTGGCCTTCACCATCGCCGGCAAGCTCATCGCCGCCCACCCCGCAAGCTTCCAGAACGATGCCCAGCGCAGCCAGGTGGCCGACATCCTGGTCGCCGGACTCGGGAGCGCGGTCAACAAGCAGGACCTGATGACGAAACTCAAGTCGAAGAAGAACTACGTCTACCTCGCCCGGGACGTCCTGCCCGCCGTCAGCGCGGCGATGATGGCCAAGGTGGCGAAGGTGCTCGTCCTGAGCAAGGCCGACAAGGCGCTCGCCCTGAAGTCCCCTGCGGACGGCAAGAGGGTCGCGGCGGTCCAGAAGAAGCTCGTCAACGCCGTGGTGACCGAGAACCAGGACATCCGCACGCAGCCCGGCGACGGGCTGGCTGCCGCGGTGGTCGGTACGACCTACGCGAACGGGCACGGGCAGGCCGGCATCGAGTCCAAGTTCGATGCACTGCTGACCGGCAAGGACGGCTCCCGCACGCTGCAGCTCGACAGCAACGGGGTGGCCATTCCCGACACCGTCACCAAGCTGACCCCGGCGATGGACGGCACCAGCATCACCCTGACCCTCGATCAGGATCTGCAGTACAGCGTGCAGCAGTACCTGCAGGCCCAGGTGAACTCGTCGCAGGCCAGGAGCGGTTGTGCCGTGGTCAAGGGCATCAGCGACGGACAGATCTACGCCATGGCCTGTTTCCAGCCCGGCAAGACGGCGGCGGAGATCGGCAATCCCGCGGTCAGCACCCCGTTCGAGCCCGGTTCGGTCAACAAGGTGGTCACCTTCGCGGCCGCACTGGACCGCGGGTTGATCAGCCCCAACGCGGTGTTGAGCGTGGACGGTCAGATCTCGATGGGTGGCCGGAACATCCACGATGCCTGGGCGCACGGCGCAGTCAACATGACCGCGACCGGCATCCTGGCCAAGTCGTCGAACGTCGGCACCCTGATGATCGCCCAGAAGCTCGGCCCGTCCGTCTTCGCGCAGGAACTCGCCAAGTACAACCTCGGTCGCAAGACCGGGATCGAGTTGCCGGGTGAGTCCGCCGGCAGCTACCCGGCGCAGGCGCAGTGGTCGGCCACCAGCTTCGCCAACCTGCCGATCGGACAGGGCATCAGCATGACCCTGCTGCAGTTGGTCGACATGTACCAGGCGATCGGCAACAAGGGTGTGATGGTGTCCCCGACGATCATCGCCGGCACCACCAAGGCCGGCGTCTACACGCCGACCAAGATCCGGGCGACCGCCCAGGTGATGAAGCCGACGACGGCCACGACCCTGCTGGGCATGCTGCGAGGGACGGTGCAGGGAGGCAACTGGTATCACGACGGGACCGCACCCAAGGCGGCCATTCCGGGGTATCAGGTGGCGGGCAAGACCGGAACCGCTCAGCAGGTGGACCCGGTGACCAAGTCCTACTCCCCGACCCTGACCAACGCCACCTTCGCCGGGGTGGTCCCGGCCGACAACCCGAAGTTCGCGATCGCCATCATGATCGACGCGCCGGTGAACGGCTCCGAGGGCGGGGACAGCGCAGCTCCGCTCTTCCACAAGATCGCCTCGTATGCGCTACGGGCCTACGACGTCCCGCCGTCGGCCACCGCGGCGCCGGTCTACGATCTCTACACCCAGAACCAGTGACGTCGACGTGCCCCGTCGACGACGAACACCGAACGATGAACCCCGAACGATGAACCCCGATGTGCCCTGAACCGGTAGCCTTCACCGACGTGTCCACCTCATCAGTGCCCGGCTCCGGCGGGCTGCGCCCGGCTGCCGTCGTCGGAGTGCGGTTGGGTCATCTCGCTCTGGTGGCGGGCCTCCGCGACGGGGCGCTCACCTCCTCGGGGTCGGGCGACAGCCCCCCCGATCCCGACGTGAGCGTCACCGGTATCACCCTCCGCGCGCAGTCCATCCGTCCCGGCGACCTGTTCGCCGCGCTCCCGGGGACCAAGGTGCACGGCGGTGTCTTCGCCGGCGAAGCCATCCGGGCCGGCGCTGCGGCGATCCTCACCGATCGCGCCGGTCTGGCCGCCGTCCGGAGCAACTCCGACGGTTCGGCTGACGAGACCACGGCAGTCCCGGTCCTGCTGGTGGAGGACACCAGGGCGGTGCTCGGCCAGATCTCGTCCGCCGTCTACGGTGATCCGAGCCGGCGTCTGGCGGTGGTCGGGGTCACCGGTACGTCCGGGAAGACCACCACCGGCTACCTTCTCGAGGCGGCGCTGTCCGCGGAGGGCCACCGGACCGGGTTGGTCGGCACCGTGCAGACCCGGATCGCAGGACAGGCCAGCAATTCCCTGCTCACCACCCCGGAGGCGCCGGATCTGCAAGGCCTCTTCGCCGTGATGGTGGAACACGGGGTCGACGCCGTCGCGATGGAGGTGTCGTCACACGCTCTGTCCCTCGGCCGCGTGGCCGGCACCGCGTTCGCCGTTGGTGCGTTCACCAATCTCTCCCACGACCACCTCGACTTCCACCCGGACATGGAGTCGTACTTCCAGGCCAAGGCGATGCTCTTCGACGGGCGGGCCGCTGCCGGAGTGATCGACGTCGACGACGAGTACGGCCGCCGACTCGCCGCCCTGCATCCCGATGCGGTGACCGTGTCGGCCACCGCCGACACCGGAACCGGTTGGGCGGTCCTGGATGTCGCCGCTTCCGCGGCCGGACGACAGCAGCTGGTGGTCCGGCGTCCGGCTGGTGACCTGTTGACCGTGGAACTCGCACTTCCCGGTCATTTCAACGTGTCGAACGCCGTGGTCGCCCTGGCCTGCGTCGACGCTCTCGGACGGGACGTCGAGCTCGCGGCGGCCGCCCTGCGTGACGTGGTCGTGCCCGGCCGGATGGAGCGGGTGGACGCCGGCCAGGGTTTCCTGGTGGTCGTCGACTATGCGCATAAACCGGCCGCCATCACCGCAGTGCTGGAAGCGATCAGCGCCGGCCTCACCGGACGCCTCATCGTCGTGGTCGGTGCCGGTGGCGACCGCGATGCCGGCAAGCGCCCGCTGATGGGGGCGGCCGCGGCGGCCGTCGCGGACCTGCTCATCGTCACGGACGACAACCCCCGGTCCGAGTCGCCGGCTGCGATTCGGGCGGCAATCCTGTTGGGCGCCAAGGGTGCTGTCCCTCGAGCTCGTCCGGGAACGGTACAGATCAGCGAGATCGGCGACCGTCACGAGGCGATCCGCGTCGCGCTGGCAGCGGCTCGCACTGGCGATGCCGTGGTGATCGCCGGCAAGGGCCACGAACAGGGCCAGGACGTCGGGGGAGTGATCCACCCGTTCTCCGACCGCTCCGAAGCAGAGGTGGCCCTGGTCGGCCTCGGTCATACCGGCGAGGCGGTGGCCGCCCGATGATCCCGATGACCCTGGCCCGCATCGCCGACATCATCGGCATCCCGGTTCCCGCCCCGGCAGATGCCGACGTCGTGGTGACGAGCGTCGAATTCGACACCCGCAAGGTCACCCAGGGGGCGCTGTTCGTCGCGCTGCTGGGCGAGCGGGTGGACGGCCACGACTTCGCCGCCGCCGCCGCTGCGGCCGGGGCGGTCGCCGCGCTCGGCTCGCACCCGCTGGACGGGACCGGCGAGACCCTTCCGTTGCTGCAGGTGCCGGACAACGACGCGGTGCTGCAGGCTCTGTCGCAGATCGCAGCGGTGAGCGTGGCGGAGTTGGTGGAGCGCGGCGGCCTGACCGTCATCGGGGTGACCGGATCGGCCGGCAAGACCTCGACCAAGGACCTGATCGCTTCCGTGCTGCGCGCCGGGTTCGGGGATAGCACCAGGGCGAGCGGAGCGTCGGGGGATGACACAGTCGTGGCGCCACCGGAGTCGTTCAACAACGAGCTCGGCCATCCCTACACGGCGCTACGGGCCGGGGCAGGGACGAGATTCCTGGTCATGGAGCTCTCCGCCCGCGGCATCGGACACATCGCAGCACTGGCCGCCTCGGTCCCGCCCCGGATCGGTGCCGTCCTCAACGTCGGCACCGCCCACCTCGGCGAGTTCGGTTCGGTCGAGGCCATCGCGAATGCCAAGGGTGAGCTGGTCGAGGCACTCCCACCCGCCTCCGCCGGCGGGGTGGCGATCCTCAACGCCGACGACCCGCGGGTGTTGGCCATGTCCGCCCGCACCACGGCCGAGGTGGTCACGGTCGGGACCGGGACCGGCGCAGTGGTCAGAGCCGTCGACGTCACCAACGACGGTGGCGCGCGCGCCCACTTCACCCTCGTCACGCCGGAGGGTTCCGCACCGGTCTCGTTGCAGGTGGTGGGAGCACACCAGGTCGGAAACGCGCTGGTCGCCGCGGCGGTCGGCCGCGCAGTCGGGATGGCTGTCGCGCAGATCGCCGACGCCCTGGACGGCTCGCGCCCGGCGTCCAGGTGGCGGATGGAGATCACCGAGCGGGCCGACGGCGTGACCGTCATCAACGACGCCTACAACGCCAATCCGGAGTCGATGCGCGCCGCGCTGCAGTCGCTTGCGGTCATCGGCGAGCACCGTCATACCTGGGCCGTGCTGGGCGAGATGGCCGAGCTCGGCGACCTCGCGCAGCAGGCGCACGATGCCATCGGCCGGCTGGTGGTCCGGCTGGGGGTCGACCGGCTGATCGTCGTCGGTCAGGCCGCCCGGCCGCTGCACCTGGGGGCGCACCTGGAAGGCTCGTGGGGCGGCGAGAGCGAGATCGTCGACGACATGGACGCTGCCCTGGCAATACTTTCCGCCCAGTTGGAACCGGAGGACGTGGTGCTGGTCAAGGCTTCCCGCTCGGTCGGTCTCGACCGGCTGGCAACCGCATTGCTGGCCGAGGCGTCCACCCTGACCTCGGTCCCCGAGGGTGATGCAGCGACAACCGGATCGTCGACCTCCCAGGAGCCAGTGTGAAGTCGATCCTGATCGCCGCGGTCGTCGGGCTGGTGGTGTCGATCCTGCTGACGCCCTACCTCATCAAGGTCTTCTCCCGGCAGGGTTTCGGCCAGGAGATCCGGGACGACGGCCCGCAGACGCACCTGAAGAAGCGGGGTACGCCGACCATGGGCGGCACCGCGATCATCATCGCGATGTGGACCGGATACCTGGCGTCGGTGATCGTCCAGATGGCCACCGGCGGCGCCGGTCCGACGGCCTCCGCCTGGCTGCTGCTCTACCTGACGACCGGACTCGGCGTCGTCGGCATGCTCGACGACTACATCAAGATCAGAAAGCAACGCAGCCTGGGGCTGAACAAGCGCGCGAAGTTGATCGGACAGTTGTTCATCGCGGTGTCCTTCGCGGTCCTGGCGTTGCAGTTCCGCAACGTCGGCGGATCGACGCCCGCGTCCACCCACCTGTCCTACGCCCGGGATTTGAAGTTCATCACCTTCGGTGCCATCGGCTTCGTGATCTTCGCGATCCTGGTCATCGCCGCCTGGTCCAACGCCGTCAACTTCACCGACGGGCTCGACGGCCTCGCGGCAGGCTCGTGCGTCATGGTGCTCGGCACCTACGTCTTCATCTGCTATTACCAGTTCCGCAACGCCTGCTTCAACACCGAGCTTTCCGGCGCCGCCCTCAACGGTTGTTACCAGGTCCGTGACCCACTGGACATCGCGGTGGTCGCGGCGGCGGCGCTCGGTGGCTGCATCGGTTTCCTGTGGTGGAACGCCCATCCGGCCCGCATCTTCATGGGTGACGCCGGATCGCTGGCCCTGGGCGGCCTGATCGCCGGGCTGTCGATCCTGACTCGGACCGAGCTCCTGACGGTGGTGATCGCCGGCCTCGCCGTGGTCGAGATGCTGTCGGTGGTGGTGCAGATCCTGGTCTACAAGACGCGCAGGATCCGGATCTTCAAGATGGCTCCGTTCCACCACCACTTCGAGGTCGGCGGCTGGACCGAGACCACCGTGATGGTGCGCTTCTGGCTGCTCGCGGCCATGTCGGCCGCGCTGGGGGCCGCGCTGTTCTACGCGGACTGGCTCTCGCACACCGGTGGCTGAGCAGGCGCCTTCGGCCGGCCGGTCATCGACGCTCGTGCTGCCGCGCGCCGGTGACCTGGTGGTGGTGACCGGTGGCGGGGTCTCGGGTCTGGCCGTCCTGAAGTACCTGGTCGGGATCGGGGCCACCGTGCTGGTCACCGCCGACCGCGTCGCGCCGACGCTGCCGGCCGACCTGCGGGATGCCGTCCGGTCGGTCGCCGACCTGCCCGCCCCGCCGGCCGGCACCACGTTGTTGGTCACCTCTCCCGGATTCCGGCCCACCACACCGATCCTGGTCGCGGCCACGGCGGCCGGCGTCGAGGTGATCGGCGAGATCGAACTGGCCTGGCGGGTCGACCGGGCATCGGTGCGGCCCCGGGACTGGCTGGTGGTCACCGGCACCAACGGCAAGACCACCACCGTCGGCATGTTGGAGTCGATCCTGCGCGCCGACGGTCAGGTCGCGACGGCCTGCGGCAACGTCGGCTGGCCGGCGTTGGAGGCGGTCATGGCCGATCCTCGTCAGGAGACGATCGCCGCCGAACTGTCCAGTTTCCAGTTGCACTACGCGCCGTCCGTCAGGCCGGCCGTCGGTCTCCTGTTGAACCTCGTCGAGGACCACCTCGACTGGTACGGCGGTTCGATGCAGGCGTACGGCGCCGACAAGGCGAGGGCCCTCACCGGCGCGGTGGCGATCGCGGTCGTCGACGATCCCGGAGCGGCTGCCCTGCTGTCTGCCAGCCCGGCGCCGCGCAAGGTGGAGGTCACCGCCGGACCACCGCCGGTCGGCGGGCTCGGCGTGCTCGACGGATACCTGTTCGACGACGCCTACGGCGCCGGACCGCTGCTGCCGGCGGCGGAGATCCGGCCGGCCGGCGTGCACAACGTCACCAATGCACTGTCCGCCGCGGCCATGGCCCTCGCGTCCGGTGTGTCGGGAACCGCGGTGGCGCAAGGACTCCGGGACTTCCTGCCCGGGGCGCACCGCAACGTCCAGATCGCCGAGGTCGACGGGGTCGCCTACGTCGACGACTCCAAGGCGACCAACCCGCACGCCGCCGCGGCGTCGCTCGCCTCCTACGCCAGGGTGGTCTGGATCGCCGGCGGGCAGTTGAAGGGTGCCTCCATCGACGACCTGGTGCTGGCGATCGCGGACCGATTGGTGGGCGTCGTGCTGATCGGCGTCGACGCCCCCATCATCGCGGCGGCACTTTCCCGACACGCGCCGAATGTCCCCCGGATGGACGTCACCGGCAACGACGATGGGGTCATGACCGAGGTGGTGGGAGCGGCCGCGACGATGGCTGCGCCGGGCGATGTGGTGCTGCTGGCACCGGCCGCGGCGTCCCTGGACATGTTCGCCTCCTACGCCGCCCGCGGCGCCGCCTTCGCGGCGGCTGTCGCCTGGCTGGAAACGCGCTCGTGACGTCGACGAACACCACGCGCGGCGTCTCCTCCGGTGGGTCCGGTCGCCGGCCGCTGTCCGGTCTGCGCCGCACCGCCAAGGACTGGCTCGACCGCCCGATGACGTCGTGGCACCTGATCATCGGCATCACCTTCCTGATGCTCGGGTTCGGGCTGTTGATGGTCCTGTCGGCGTCGTCGATCGCCTCCTTCCACGCCAACGGCGGCGCGCCGTTCGCCACGTTCGAGAACCAGGCGATCTTCGCGGTGATCGGGCTGAGCGGATTCCTGTTCGCGTCCCGACTGTCCGTGCGCGTGATGCGGACGTTCTCGTTCCCGCTGGTGGCGGTGTGCCTGGCTCTGCTGGCCGCAGTCCTGCTCCCGGGCATCGGCAAGCGAACCGGAGGTGCCCGCAGCTGGATCGACCTCGGCCCGATCCAGTTCCAGCCCAGCGAGGTGGCCAAGCTGGCGCTGCTGATCTGGATGGGTCACACCCTGGCCGCCCGGCGCAACACCCTTCGCTCGATCCGGGCTCTGCTGTTCCCGGTGCTGCCGATCTTCGTCCTGATGGTCGGCCTGATCATGTTGGAACCCGATCTCGGCACCACGGTCAGCCTCGGCATCGTCTTCATCGCCGTGCTGTGGTTTGCCGGCGCCCCCTGGTGGATGTTCGCCGGGCTGACCGCGGCCGGCGGCGCAGTCGTCGTCTACCTCGCCACCTCGGCCGGCTACCGCTCGGCGCGGATCGCCACCTGGCTGGACCCCGGCTCGGCCTCCAAGGCGGCCGTCTACCAGATCCACCAGAGCTACTACTCACTGGGGACCGGCGGTCTCTTCGGCGCCGGACTCGGCGCGTCGCAGGCGAAGTTCGGCTGGTTGCCGAACGCCGATTCCGACTTCATCTTCGCCGTGATCGGCGAGGAACTCGGTCTTGTCGGGGCCGGTCTGGTGCTGCTGCTCTTCGGCATGCTGGCCTACACCGGTCTGCGGATCGCCCGCCGCAACGTCGACCCGTTCATCAAGATCGTGGCCTCGGCGGCCACCATCTGGCTCGTCGGTCAGGCCGCGATCAACATCGGCTACGTCGTCGGTCTGCTGCCGGTCACCGGTATCCCGTTACCGATGATCTCCCGGGGCGGAACGTCGTTGGTGATCACCATGGTGGTGTTCGGGCTGCTGGCCAATTTCGCACGCCGGGAACCGCACGCCGCCGCTGCGCTGCGCTCCCAGGGGCCCGGCCGGATGGCCAGGTTCCTCGGACTCGGCGCGAAACCGCCCAAGCCGCCCAAGGCCCGCAGGCCGCCGAAGGCCCGCAAGCCGGCAACGGCCCGTCCGGCGCGCCGGCCCCAGCGGCCCGTCAGGTCCACGGCGGTCAGCGATCCTGGGCGATCCGCCGAGCGCACGGTCCGGCGCCGGGCCGAACCCGCCAGACGATCCGGCCGTTCGGTCCGCGTCGATGGTCAGGATAGTCCGAACCGCACCGAACGTCAGGCGCGTCCGGACAGCGCGGCACGGTGGGCCGGGTACGGGCCGGGTGCCGACCGGACTCCGCCACCACATTCCCCGTCGCTCCGCTCGCCCGTCCGGCTGCGGCGGTCCGGTGACTCCCGGGGCACGCTGCCGTCCGCCGATTGGCAGGGTCGTTCCTTCGTCGAGCCCGACCGCCGCCCGCGGCGCGGTCGCCCGTGAGCGGCGTGCGGGTCCTGATCGCCGGTGGTGGCAGTGCCGGGCACGTGCAGCCCGCCCTGGCAGTGGCCGACGCACTCGTCCGGGCCGACCCGTCGATCCGGATCATCTGTCTCGGCACCGCCGGCGGGCTGGAGACCATCCTGGTGCCGGAGGCCGGCTACGAATTGCGGCTCATCCCCGAGGTCAAGTTCCGCCGCAAGATCAATCTGGAAGCGCTGCGCATCCCGGCGCGTCTGGTGCGTACCGTCCGGGCCGCCGCCGCGGTGATCAGGGCGGAACGAATCGACGTCGTCATCGGATTCGGCGGATATGTCTCGCTGCCGGCCTATCTCGCGGCGAGAGTCTCGCTGCGCCACCGGATTCCGGTAGTGGTCCACGAAGCGAACGCCAGGGCCGGGATCGCGAACAAGGTCGGCGCCCGGGTGGCCGCCATCGTCGCGGCCGCCGTCCCGGGGTCCGGACTCAAGGATGCGGTGGTGGTGGGCAATCCAGTGCGGCGATCGCTGTCCGGGCTGGATCTGAAAGCGCTGCGGGTGGAGGCCAGGGCGTACTTCGGGCTCGATCCCGATGCACCGACCCTGCTCGTCATCGGTGGGTCGCTCGGCGCGATCAAGCTCAACGACGCCTTCAGCGGCATCGCGGCGGAATTGGGCCGGGCCGGGGTCGGCGTGCTGCATGCCCACGGCCGGGCCAAGCCCGTGGTGCTGCCGAGGGCGGAACCCGGTGTGCCGCCGTATGTCCCGACCCCGTACCTGAACCGGATGGACCTCGCCTACGCCGCGGCCGATCTGATCGTGGCCAGGTCGGGCGCCATCACCGTCGCCGAGATCGGTGCCCTCAAGGTGCCCGTGGTGTATGTGCCGTTGGTCTTCGGCAATGGCGAGCAGCGGCTGAACGCGGTGCCCCAGGTCGAGTCCGGCGCGGCCCTGACCATCGACGAGGACGAGCTGACCGGTCGGGCCATCCTGGACCGGATCGTGCCGCTGGTGAAGGACCCGGACCGGCTGGCCAAGATGTCCGCGGCGGCCAACACCAGTTCCACCCTGGACGCCGACGACGTGATCGCGCGGCTGGTCCTTGGTGCCGCCGGTCGCCGGGACCCCGGAGCGCCCCGGAGCGGCGACATGACCAGCGGCGAGGCGAGATGATTAGCGGGACAGAGGGTCTGCCTGTCGATCCACCGATCGCCGCCGACGGTACCTCGCTCTCGCGGGTGCACATGGTCGGCATCGGCGGAGCGGGGATGAGCGCGATCGCACGGATTCTCGCCGATCGCGGTCTCCCGGTCTCCGGGTCCGACGCCAAGGGCTCCCACGTCCTGACGGGGCTTGCCCAGCGCGGGGTGCTGACGGCGGTCGGCCACACGGGCGACAACCTGGATTTGCTGCCCGGCGGCCCGACGGCGGTCGTCGTCTCGACGGCCATCCGGCTCACCAATCCCGAGGTCGTCGAGGCCAGGCGCCGCGGCATCCCGGTGCTGCAGCGGGCCATCGCGCTGGCCGCGTTGATGACCGATCACCGCAGCGTGTGCGTCGCCGGCACCCACGGCAAGACCTCGACCACGTCGATGCTGACGGTGGCACTGCAGGCCGCCGGACTCGACCCGTCCTTCGCCATCGGAGGCGAACTCAACGAATCCGGATCGGGTGCGCACCACGGCACCGGTGACATCTTCGTCGCCGAGTCCGACGAGTCCGACGGCTCCTTCCTGGCCTTCGCGCCGCACGGAGCGATCATCACCAATCTCGAGGCGGATCACCTCGACCACCACGGCACCGCCGAGGCCTACGCTGCCGTTTTCCGGCAGTTCGTCGACCGGATCATGCCCGGTGGATTCCTGGTGCTGTGCCTGGACGATCCGGGTACCAGGACGCTGATGTCCGAGGTGGCCGGGCAGCCGGGTAGCCCCCGCATCGTCACGTACGGCTTCACCGACGGTGCCGACCTGCGGATCACCGACCACCGGCCGGCCGGGCACGGCGGGACGGCGGTGGTGCAGGTCGCCGGTGAGGTGGACGTACTGCTGCATCTGGCGGTCCCCGGTGCGCACATGCTGTCCAACGCGGTCGCGGCGCTGGCCGCCGGCATCGCACTCGGAGTTTCCGCCGACACGATGGCGGCCGGGCTCGCCGCCTACACCGGCGTGCGGCGCCGCTTCGAGTACAAGGGCCGGTCCTGCGGCGTGTCCGTCTACGACGACTACGCCCACCACCCGACCGAGGTCGCCGCCCAGTTGCTGGCCGCCCGCTCGGTGCTGGCCGGCACCGCGGACTCGGGTTGGACACCGGAACCGCACGAGGCGGGCCGGCTGGTGGTGATCTTCCAGCCGCACCTCTACTCGCGGACGGTGGCGTTCGCCGCGCAGTTCGCGACCGCCCTCTCGGCCGCCGACGTGGTGGTCGTGCTCGACGTCTACGGTGCCCGTGAAGATCCGGTGCCCGGGGTCAGCGGCGAGCTGATCACCCGGCAGATCCCCGATGGTCCGGTCACCGACGGGGCGGACAGCCGTCAGGTGCTGTACCTGCCGTCGCTGGCCGCGGTACCCGAGACGGTCGGAAACCTGGTGCGGCCGGGCGATCTGGTCATCACCATGGGAGCGGGCGACGTCACCATGCTCGGTCCGCAGCTGCTGGAACACCTGGAGTCCCGATGACGTCGGGACAAGGGGTTCAGCAGCGCCCGCAGCACCGGCGGTGGCCGTGGGTGCTGGCCCTCGCCCTGGTGCTGACCCTGATCGGCGGCGGCGCCTTCGTGGTCTACGCGACGCCGGTCCTCGGATTGCAGCGGGTCGACGTCACCGCGTCGGCCGGAGATCTGTCGGCGGCGGTCAGCGAGGCGGTGACGTCGGCGGTGGACGTTCCCGACGGCACGCCGCTGCTGCGCATCGATCTCGGTGAGGTGAGGGCCAAGGTCCTTGCCGTGCCGCAGGTCTCGGCCGTGTCGGTGTCCCGTCACTGGCCCAACAACCTGATGATCACGGTGACGCAACGGGTTCCGGTTGCGGTGACCAGCGCCAACGGAGCGTTCTGGCTGCTGGACGCCAGCGGCGTGCCTTACCTGAGGGTCGTCAAGGCGGCCGTGCCGACCGCTCTGCCGACCGTCGAACTTGCCACTCCCGGCCCACTCGACCCGTCCACCCGGGCCGCTCTCGCCGTGGTCGAGCAGCTGACCGGACCGATCCGGTCGACGCTGGCTTCGGTCAGCGCCCGGTCGCCCTACGCGGTGGTGCTGCAACTGCGCGACGGCCGCTCGGTGGTCTGGGGCAGCCCGGAGGAAGGCGCCCGCAAGATGCAGATCCTCGCGGCTGTCCTTGCCCAGCCGGGCAAGACCTACGACATCTCCGACCCCGCCTACGTCACCGTCCGCCCCTAGCCCCGCCCCGCCCCGCCCCGCGCTTATCAACTTCGACGGCGCTCATGATCGGGTCGATTTCTGTCACTCAGGTCCCAAAACCGCCAACTTCGTCAGCGCAGTCGATGTTGATAAGCGCGAACCTCAGCCCAGCCACAGCTTCACGGCGAGGGCGAACCCGGCGGTGGCGATGACGACGCGCATCAGGGTGGGGGGTACGCGTCGCACGATGGCCGGGCCGACAGCGCCGCCGACGATGCAGCCCAGCATCAACGGGATGACGGCCGCCCAGCGGACGTCGGCGAAGATCGAGAAGGCAACGGCGGCAACGGCGTTGGCCATCCCGAGCAGGAGGTTCTTCAGCGCGTTGGCGGCCGGCAGCGTCTTGTCGGTGGCGAAGAGCAGCAGCGCCAGGATCATCACCCCGGCGGCCGCGCCGAAGTAGCCGCCGTAGAGGCACGTCAGGAACAGGGCGATCGGCATCAACGGCCCGCTGGGGGACGGGGCGATCGGCTCGGCCGCCCCGGACCCAACGCCTCCTCCGGGCCCGACCGCCTCGGGTCCCGCCACCTGCGGCACCTTGCTGCGCCCGGCCCTGATGGCCCGCAGGCGTGGGCTGAACAGCAGCAGCACCGACGCGCCGGCGACCAGGTAGGGCACCAGGTCCTCGAAGGTTCCGGCCGGCCCGACCAGCAGGAGAATGGCTCCGACCGCCCCACCGACGATCGCGATCCCGGTCCACCGGCGGATGTCCCGGCCCTGGCCCCCGAGTTCCCGCCGGGAACCGGACACCGATCCGATGCTGCTGCCGATCAGGGCCACCGTGTTGGTGACGTTGGCCGTGACCGGCGGGAGGCCGATCGCCAGCAGCGCCGGGTAGGACACCAGGGAAGCCAGACCTGCCGTTGAGCCGGTGATCCCGGCGCCGATGCCGGCGAGCACCAGCAGCGCGATGGTGCGCGGTCCGATCTCCATGGTGATTCGACAGTACGGTCAACGCGATCAGCGAGAATCGCCGCCACGATCGACAGGGTCCATACGAAGTCACGTTCGACACGAAGTAGGCAAACGAACATTGATCGCGCAGACATCCGGCGCGCCTTGCGCCGACCGGCACCGGCGGCACCTATTTTCATCATCAGAACCACTTGACATAACTATAACCATCTGGTTGAGGTTCAGGGTTTGAGCCGTAGCCTGCGATGCCCAACACGCCCAAGCCCAGCACGCCCACCCAGCAGTCCAACCAAGCATCTCCAACCAAGAGGAAAGGCTCAGGCGATGACGCCACCGCACAACTACCTCGCCGTGATCAAGGTCGTCGGCATCGGCGGCGGCGGCGTCAACGCGGTCAACCGGATGATCGAGGTCGGCCTCCGCGGGGTCGAGTTCATCGCGATCAACACGGACGCCCAGGCGCTGCTGATGAGCGACGCCGACGTCAAGCTCGACGTCGGCCGCGAACTCACCAGGGGACTGGGCGCGGGTGCGAACCCGGACGTCGGGCGCCAGGCCGCCGAGGATCACCGCGAGGAGATCGAGGAGGTCCTCAAGGGCGCCGACATGGTCTTCGTCACGGCCGGCGAGGGTGGTGGCACCGGCACCGGTGGCGCGCCCGTCGTCGCGTCGATCGCCCGCAAGCTCGGTGCGCTGACCATCGGTGTCGTCACCCGGCCGTTCGCCTTCGAGGGCAAGCGGCGCGGCGGGCAGGCGGAGTCCGGCATCCAGGATCTGCGCAACGAGTGCGACACCCTCATCGTCATCCCGAACGACCGACTGCTGCAGCTCGGCGACATCAACGTTTCCCTGATGGACGCCTTCCGATCGGCCGACGAGGTGCTGCTCAACGGCGTCCAGGGCATCACGGACCTGATCACCACCCCGGGCCTGATCAACGTCGACTTCGCCGACGTCAAGTCGGTGATGGCCGGAGCAGGCACCGCCCTGATGGGCATCGGGTCCGCCCGCGGCGAGGGGCGCGCCGTCCAGGCGGCCGGCAAGGCGATCAGTTCGCCGCTGCTGGAAGCCTCCATGGACGGAGCACACGGCGTGCTGCTGTCGATCGCCGGCGGCTCCGACCTGGGTCTGTTCGAGATCAACGAGGCTGCTTCGCTCGTCCAGGCGGCCGCACACGAGGACGCCAACATCATCTTCGGCACGGTGATCGACGACTCGCTCGGCGACGAGGTCAGGGTGACCGTCATCGCCGCCGGTTTCGACTCGACACCGTCCATCACGACGCCCGACCGTCGCCCGGCGCGCAACATCGCCGACGCCACCGCGGGGGAGCTCCGTCCGCCGCCGCAGCCCTACCAGGGAGAGGGCCAGCCGGGTCAGCAGCCCGCCCAGCAGGCCCCGTACGTCCCGCACACGCCCGCCTCCGCACCGCCCGCGCCGCACAGTGGTTACGGCGCACCGCGTCAGGCCCGTCCCATCGATGACGACGACGACGTGGACGTGCCGCCCTTCATGAAGCGGTGAAGGTCCCCCGGGATCAGGAGTACCACGACCACGGATCACGGTGGCGGTTCACGACCAGGGCGGGATTCGAAGGGGCGGAGGGTATCTCCCGCCCGCCGTACGAGCAGTTCAACCTCGGCCTGAACGTCGGCGACGATCCACTGGCCGTGCAGGTCAACAGGTCCGTTCTGACCAGGGAGATCGGTGCCGAACCGCAGCTCCTCGCCTTCATGAGCCAGGTGCACGGTACGAACATCGCCGAGATCAACGGCCCGACACCGGAACCCGTGCCTTATACCGATGGAATGGTCAGCGCGACACCGGGTGTCGGCCTCGCGGTGCTGGTCGCCGACTGCGTCCCGGTGATGGCGCAGGATCCGGAACGCGGCGTCATCGGAGTGGCCCACGCCGGCCGTCTCGGCGCGGCGGCCGGCATCGTCCCGGCGCTGGTCGACCGCATGGTGTCCCTCGGCGCGCATGCACCCGATCTGCAGGTCGTCCTCGGCCCGGCGATCTGCGGCCGGTGCTACGAGGTGCCGGCCGCCATGCGCGACGCGGTGGAAGCGCAGTTGCCCGGTTCTGCATGCGAGACCGCCCAGGGCACAGCAGGTCTCGACCTCCGGATCGGTCTGGCTCGTCAGTTGCGGGCGCTTGGCGTCGGTGCGGTCGAAATCGACGAACGCTGCACCCGCGAGGACCCGGACCTGTTCAGCCACCGCAGATCTTCCCCGACCGGGCGGTTCGCCGGCGTCATCCGGTTGTAGCGGCAGCCCCGACACGGTGTGTCGCAGCACGATGACCGTTGCAGGGGCCGATAACCTCAGTCACAGCAGGAGATCCGGTGCACTCCGCACCGGCCGAGGAAGGAAGCAGACCAATGGGATCGTGGCGCAGGGTCGGGGCCTTCCTCGGATTGGTTCCGGACGACCAGCACCCCTACGACGCCGATGGCTACGACGCCGGCCCGTACGACGACGGCTATGAATCGCCTCGCGATCGTGGCTCGTACGCCGGTTCCGCCACCCGCGACGGCCGTGAGGCACCGGGCGCCAAGGCCTACCCGGAGAGCGGCTACACCCGGTCCAAGGTCGATACCCACGCCGCCGACGGCTACCACCCGTCCGGCGAGGAGAACCTGACTTCCGCCGCCCCGCACGGCGGGCGCGGCGGATCGACCAGGCGCCCCTTCGGCAGCGAACCCGTCACCCAGGGAGCACTGGCCATGAAGGCCGAGCAGCGTCGCGACACGGACACCAGCACCGCCTCCCGCCCGGCCAGCGTGAAACTGACCGGCTTCGGCGAGGCACGCATCGTCGGCGAGAAGTACCGCGACGGCCAGTCGGTGATCCTGGACATGACCGGGATGTCCGACGCCGACGCCCGCCGACTCGTCGACTTCTCCGCCGGGCTCGCCTTCTCCCTCCGCGGGTCCATCGAAAAGGTGGCCCCGAAGGTCTTCATGCTGCTGCCGGCCGAGGCCGATATCGCGGGCGGGGCAGCCCACGCGCTCGAGGACGCCCGGGCCTACGTCGGCGGATACGCAGGCCGCTGAGCAGCGGCGGACGTCATCGGCCGCGGAGTCAGGTAAAAATAGAGAGTGAACATCGTCTGGCAGATCGCTTACCTGCTGCTCTGGATCTTCCGGTTGTTGCTGATCGGCCGGATCGTCATCGAGATCGTGCGAGCCATCGCCAAGACCTGGCGGCCGATCGGTCGACCCGCTGCCTCGATGGAGATTCTGTACGCGAGCACGGACCCTCCGGTGAAGCTCTTTCGCCGGGTGATCCCGATGGTGCGGCTCGGCGGGGTAGGGTTCGACCTCAGCATTATTGTTTTGTTCATCGTCGTCTGGATCCTGATGGGTGTGGCCGGGAGTCTGGCAGTCGCCAGCGCCTGATCTCAGCCGTCGTCATCGTCATCGTTGACATCGCCACGCAAGGAGTTAGCAATGCGGCTCACGCCAGCCGACGTCCACAACGTCGCATTCAAAAAGCCATCGATCGGTAAGCGAGGGTACGACGAGGACGAAGTCGACGCCTTCCTCGATCTGGTGGAAGCGGAGCTCAGCCGTCTCATCGAAGAGAACAACGAGCTGACCCAGCGGCTGTCCGCCGCGCAGGCGGGCGGATTCGCCGGCGGCGCTCCGGTCGAGCAGGCGCCGCAGTACCAGCCGGAGGCCGTGCAGCAGTACATCGAGCAGGCTCCGGTCGAGACGCAGCACGACCACGAGGCCGTCGAAGCCCAGGCGGCTCCTGTCTCCGTCGAGAAGCCGGTCGAGGTCGCGCCCCCCGTGGTCGCCACTCCCGAGCCGGTGGCCGCAGTTGCTGCCGAGGCCGGTCCGGCCGCGCACCACGTCCAGGCGGCCAAGCTGCTCGGGCTGGCCCAGGAGACGGCCGAGCGCCTCACCGGCGATGCCGCCGCCGAGGCCGAGGCCACCAGGGCCGCAGCCAAGGCCGAGTCCGAGAAGCTGGTCGGAGATGCCCAGACCGAGGCCAACCGTCTGGTGTTCGAGGCACAGAACAAGTCCGACACCATGGTCAACGAGGCCACCGCGAATGCCGAGGCGCTCGAGCGGGACAGCCGGATCAGGGCCGATGCCATGGACCGCGAGGCCCAGGGCAAGTACTCGCAGGTGATGGGCCAGCTCACCGAGCAGCGCACCACGCTGGAGAAGAAGATCGACGATCTCCGGGTCTACGAGCGGGAGTACCGCAGCCGGCTCAAGAGCTGGATCACCGAACAGCTCTCGCAGCTGGACGAGAGCGGCGCTCCGGCCAACGAGAACAGCGAACAGCACGCCTGACGCTCGGGAGTAAACTCCCGAGCAGAACTTCAGTGGTAGGAATTCGAGCAGTGCGGCGACGACCCGGCCATCACCGGCGAGCCATTCGGAAGAACGACGTCGCAGGTCCCCGGCCCAGGTCGGGGACTTTGGGCGTTCACTAGAACCGAACGGGACCGGCCCGACACAGCCGGAGTGCGTCGGGCCTTCGGTCGGTCGGAAGTGCCGATGCACACGAGTGGTCCCGGATTCTCCGGGGCAAGCGGGGTGGTACCGCGGTCCGGCTCTCCTGACGGGAGCCGACATCGTCCCTGTGGCCTTGTCGCTGCTCGGACGAGAGGTACCCGCAAGATGACCGAACGTACGAAGTACCCACTCGCCGGTGACGGCGACGTCACCGCGCGCCCCGATTTCCCCTCGGCCGAGAGCACGACCCTGGCCTACTGGAAATCCGACGACACCTTCCAGGCATCCATCGACCAGCGGGACGCCGGCGAGAACGGGTCGAATGAGTTCGTCTTCTACGACGGCCCCCCGTTCGCCAACGGACTGCCGCACTACGGCCACCTCCTGACGGGTTACGTCAAGGACGTCGTTCCGCGCTACCAGACCATGCGCGGCCGCAAGGTCGAACGCCGTTTCGGCTGGGACACCCACGGATTGCCCGCCGAGCTCGAGGCCGAGCGGCAGCTCGGCATCAAGGGCCGCGGCGAGATCCTCGAGATGGGCATCGAGAAGTTCAACGATGCCTGCCGCGAATCCGTCATGCGCTACGCCAACGAGTGGCAGGACTACGTCACCAAGCAGGCCCGCTGGGTCGACTTCGAGAACGACTACAAGACCCTCGACCCGAGCTACATGGAAAGCGTCCTGTGGGCGTTCAAGACCCTGTACGACAAGGGTTACGTCTACGAGGGCCAGCGCGTGCTGCCCTACTGCTGGGTCGACGAGACACCCTTGTCCAACCACGAACTGAAGATGGACGACGACGTCTACCAGCAGCGCCAGGACCCGTCCGTGACGATCTGGGTTCGTCTTCAGACGGGCGAACGACTGATGGCGTGGACCACCACGCCGTGGACGCTGCCCAGCAACCTGGCGATGGCGGTCGGGCCCGATCTGGACTACGTGGTCGTCGAGTTCGAGAACGAGCGCTACATCCTGGCCGAGGCGCGGCTGGCGTCCTACGCACGTGAGTTCGGCGAGGACATCGCCGAGCACGTGGTGGACCGGCTCAAGGGCAGCGAACTCGTCGGGCGCAGCTACGAGCCGCTCTTCGATTTCCTCACCGACGTGAGCGTGTTCGGCACCGAGGCCGCCTTCCGGGTGATCCCGGCCGATCACGTCACCACCGAGGATGGCACCGGTGTCGTTCACATGGCCCCCGCCTACGGCGAGGAGGACCAGACCGCCTGCGAGGCCGCCGGCATCCCGACCATCCTGACGGTCGACGACCGCGCCCGGTTCACCGCGATCGTGCCGCCGTACTCCGGTATGCAGGTGTTCGACGCGAACCCGTTCGTCATCGACGACCTGAAGAACAACGGCCATCTCATCCGGCGCGAGACCTACGAGCACAGCTACCCGCACTGCTGGCGCTGCCGCAATCCGCTGATCTACAAGGCGGTCTCGTCCTGGTTCGTCGAGGTGACGAAGTTCCGCGACCGGATGGTCGAGCTCAACCAGCAGATCACCTGGGTGCCCGAGCACATCAAGGACGGCCAGTTCGGCAAGTGGCTCGCCAACGCGCGGGACTGGTCGATCAGTCGGAACCGCTTCTGGGGCAGCCCGATCCCGGTCTGGAAGTCCGACGACCCGTTGTACCCGAGGGTCGACGTCTACGGCTCCATCGCCGAGCTGGAGGCCGATTTCGGCACGACCGTCACGGATCTGCACCGCCCGTACATCGACGACCTGACGCGCCAGAACCCCGACGACCCCACCGGCCGCTCCACCATGCGCCGCGTCACCGAGGTCCTCGACGTCTGGTTCGACTCCGGCTCCATGCCCTTCGCCCAGGTGCACTACCCGTTCGAGAACCGCACCTGGTTTGAAAATCACTACCCCGGCGACTTCATCGTCGAGTACATCGGTCAGACGCGGGGCTGGTTCTATCTGATGCACGTGCTGGCGACGGCGCTGTTCGACCGACCGGCGTTCTCCACGTGCGTGAGCCACGGCATCGTGCTCGGCGACGACGGCCGCAAGATGTCCAAGTCGCTGCGCAATTACCCGGACGTCAACGAGGTCTTCGCGCGCGACGGATCCGACGCGATGCGCTGGTTCCTGATGGCCTCGCCGATCCTGCGCGGCGGCAACCTGATCGTCTCGGAAGCGGGTATCCGCGAGGGGGTCCGTCAGGCCGTCCTGCCACTGTGGAACGCCTATTACTTCCTGACGCTCTACGCGGGCGCGGCAGGCAAGGTCGGCCACGTGCGGACGGATTCGGGGGACGTTCTCGACCGCTACATCCTGGCCAAGACCTCGACGCTCGTCGACGAGATCACCGCCCAGATGGATGTCTACGACATCGCCGGGGCCTGCGCCTCGGTCCGCAACTTTCTCGAGGTGCTGACCAACTGGTACGTCCGGCGCTCCCGCCAGCGGTTCTGGGACGGTGACGACGACGCCGTCGACACCCTGCACACCGTGCTGGAGACGGTCTGCCGGGTCGCGGCGCCGCTACTGCCCCTGACCACCGAGCAGATCTGGCGCGGCCTGACGGGGGAGCGGTCCGTGCACCTGACCCAATGGCCCAGCCTGTCCGGTGCGAACGCGTTGCCGGCCGATCCGGACCTGGTGGCCGCGATGGACGAGGCGCGCGAGATCGCGTCGGTCGCGCTGTCGCTCCGCAAGGGTGCGAAGCTGCGCGTCCGTCAGCCGCTGGCCGCCCTCACCGTTGCCTCACCGGCCTCGGAAAGGTTGCAGCAGTTCGGTTCTCTGCTGGCGGAAGAGGTCAACGTCCGCTCGGTGTCTATCACCCCCGTCGGTGACACC
This sequence comes from Nakamurella sp. UYEF19, assembly GCF_040546275.1. Taxonomy (NCBI): domain Bacteria; kingdom Bacillati; phylum Actinomycetota; class Actinomycetes; order Nakamurellales; family Nakamurellaceae; genus Nakamurella; species Nakamurella sp. UYEF19. The sequence continues at coordinate 118,093 of NZ_JBEPNO010000016.1, forward strand.
ACGAGCGACGGTCGGCTCGAGCAGAAGCTCACCATCAATGCCAGGGTCGCCGGTCCGCGCCTCGGAAAGCAGGTCCAGCAGGTCATCGGTGCCTCGAAGAAGGAGACCAGCTGGGTGGTGGCCGAGGACGGGTCCACGGTGGTCGGCGGGGTGCAGCTACTGGCCGGCGAGTTCAGTCTGGATGCCGCCGTGCGTTCACCGTCGGCCGATGCGCCCGAAACCATCGTCACAGCGTTGCTCCGTTCCGGCGGGTTCGTGTCGCTGGACACCGTGCTCGACGACGAGCTGATCGCGCAGGGTTCCGTCAACGATCTGCTCCGGCTGGTGCAGCAGGCCCGCAAGGACGCCGGGTTCCAGGTGTCCGATCGGATCACGCTGGCGCTTCAGGTGCCCGACGACCTGTGGACCGCGGTCGACGCCCGCCGGGAGCAGGTGGCCGCCGAGACGCTGGCCACCGCAATCGGCCGCGTGCCGCACCTGTCGTCCGACCGCGCAGTGGCCGGGGAGGTCGGCGACGGGGTCGAGGTGGTCTTCGCCGTCGCCCTTGCGGCGGGCTGAACCCAACAGGCCGGGTTGGACGGGTCAGTCCGGCGGCATCCCGTCCTTCTGCCTGCATCCGCTCTGGGTGCCGACGGAGGCCGGACGGACACTCGACGGCGCCTCAGGACTATGCAAGCCGGGCCGGTCGACACCCGGTCGTTCCGAGTACCGTGCGGGTCGGTTCGGCCCTCGATCGGCTGGTCACGGCGATTCTCGTCGCCAACTCGCCGTCTGACGTTCGCCCAAATCTCACTCGGATCTGCTCCGATGGACAGCCGGACAAGTGCACAATTGTTCGGACACCTGCACACGAAGTCGTGCGCATGCGAGCGGGACTGACGAACGAGGTTGAGCAATGGTCGAGCACACAACTCCGGCTGTGGCGGTTCGGGCTCCAGCAACCCAAGCGGTGCCGATCCCAGCGGTGTCGACCCAAGTTGAGTCGACCCAAGCTGTGTCGACTCGACCTGTGGCGACTCGAGCTGTGTCGATTCAGGCAGCGTCGACTCGAGCTGTGTCGATTCAGGCAGCGTCCATTGAAGCTGTGTCGATTCAACACCCCCGCCCCGAGCACTTCCTGCTGCACGTCAGCGACACCCACTTCGTGGGCAATGGTCTGCTCTACGGGACGGTGGACGTCGAGGCGCACCTGACAGCGCTCCTGGAGCAGTTCGAGCAGAGCCACTCGCGTCCCGAGGCGATCGTCGTCACCGGCGACATGGCCGACAAGGGTGATCCGGCGGCCTACCGTCGCCTCCGCGGCATCGTCGAACCGGTTGCCCTGCGCCTCGGCGCCCAGGTGATCTGGGTGATGGGCAACCACGACAGCCGCGCGGCCGTCCGGGTCTGCCTGCTGGACGAGCAGCCCTCAGCCGACCCGCTCGACCAGGTCTTCTGGCTGGGCGGCCTCCGGGTCATCACGGTGGACACGTCCGTCCCCGGCTACCACCACGGCGAGGTCGCGCCGGCCCAGCTCGCCTGGCTCGCCGCCGAACTGGCCACCCCCGCCCCCGAGGGCACCATCCTGGCGATGCATCACCCGCCGGTGCCGAGCGTGCTGGATCTCGCGGTGCTGGTGGAATTGCAGGACCAGCAGGCGCTCGCTGCGGTGTTGCGCGGCAGCGACGTTCGGACCATCCTGGCCGGCCACCTGCACTACTCGACGACCGCAACCTTCGCCGGCATTCCCGTGTCGGTGGCCTCGGCCAGCTGCTACACGCAGGACCTCGCCGTCCCGGACGGATCGATGCGTACCCGCGACGGCGCGCACGCCGTCAACCTGGTGCACGTCTACCCGCACACCGTCATGCACTCGGTGGTGCCGCTGGGCTCTTTCCCGGTGCTGTCGACCGTGTCCGCGCGCGACGCGGCCGCTCAGCTGGAGAGAGCCGGAATCGAGTTGCCGCCGGTCTCGGTGCCGGCCTTCTCCCACGGCGCCGGGACGGCGAAGTAACGGTCGAGGAAGAGCCGGACCGCCGCGGCCCGCTCGTCGGCGGGCACCTCCGGAAAGCTGCCGTCGTTCAGGCAGAAGCAGTCGAACGCCCGTTTGCGCAGCAGCTTGTCGAGGCTGCGCAAGCCTTCGTGAGTCGTCGTGTCGATGTATTCCGCGGTGGCGGTTTCGTTCCGAAGGGCTCGCCCGGTGAGTAGCGCGTAGTAGTGGTACAGCGAATTCGTCACCGAGATGTTGGTGCTGGCGCGGAAGGTACTCGACATCGTCGAACGGAATTCGTCGGCGAATTCCAGTTCCAGCTCGCGCATCACCGATTTGCGCAGCGGCGCGGCGGCATGTTCCAGATGGCGGGTGGTGAGTTTTCCGAATCGGTCGTGCAGCAGACGCCGGTTCACCCGGGCGGCGTTCTCGAACCCGCTGCGGTCGGAGTTGTTGTCTCCCAGACCGATCCGGTTCGGTCCTTCCAGGAACTTCGTCAGGCCACCGGAGGTGAAGAATAATTCCGGACGGACGGGACGCCCGAAGAACATGTCGTCGTTCGAGTAGAGGAAATGTTCGCTCAGGCCGGGAATGTGGTGCAGCTGGCTCTCCACGGCCATCGAATTGTGAGTTGGCAGCACTGAGACATCGGAGAAGAAGTCCTCGCTGCGGACCACGGTGACCTTCGGGTGATCGTCCAACCAGGCCGGCTGCTCCGAATCCGTGACGATGAAGATCTTCCGGATCCACGGGGCGAAGAGATGAACCGATCGCAGGGCGTATTTCAGTTCGTCGAGCTGCCGGAAGCGGGCCTCGTTGTCGTCGCCCTCGCCCACCACGTAGCTCGACATCCGCTTGGCCCTGGCCTTCTGCCACTCCATCGAACCGGCGTCGACCCAGGAGAAGACGATGTCGATGTCGAACGTGATGTCGTCGCTGAAATCGGCGAACATGTTGACCAGCGTCGGCCAGGTCCGGCCGTAACGCTCCACCGTGGTGCGTTCGAGCGTGTCGGTGATCCATTCCCGACGGGTCAGTCGGTTCTCTGTCGGTGGCTTGGTGCGGCCCTCTCGGAACGACCACAGCTCGACCTGGATGCCGGCGGCCGCCCCGAATCGCAGGCCGCCGCGCAGTTCGACGCGGGGACGGAACAACCGGAAGATCCGGGCCTTGGGGTCGTCCGAGAGGGAACCGGCACCCACGAGCACCGTGGCCGGACCGCCCGACGACTTTCCCTTGTCGATGGTGCGGGAGTACAGCGGTTCCCGGTTGCCGGCGACCCGCAGCGCCTCCACCAGCCGATGTCGATCACGCCTGTCCACGGCCAGCACCGGCCGATCGCCGTCACCCCGGACGAGCAGGTAGTCGACCTGCCCGGCATCCAGCGCTTCACTGACGAACAGCAGATCCTCGATCGTGGCCTGGTCGGGCGTCAAGGTCTCGTTGACCAGGGAGAACCGGCCGTCGACCAGCACCACGTCCTCGCGGGCCAGTAGTTGCGGCCAGGTCTCGCCGATGATGCTCGGCCGGTTCGGATCGACGATGATCTTCGACTCCTTTGGCTAGATGAGGACGCGCGTGGGTCGACTCGATCCATCCCGTGAATGTTCCGTCGACGTCCTCATCATGACCCTGAATTGTTCCGTCGCCGACCATCGGCTTGAAGCAGCCTTTACCCGAGAGGGCGGGGATGGATCCTCGCAGGTCAGAGCTCCGCGGCGAGCGCGGTGAGCGTCGAGGAGCAGTCTGCGTCGAGTCGCCAGGTGGCCAGTTCGTCCCCTCTGGTCGTTCCGCGATTGAGGATGACGATGGGAATGCCGCGCCTTCTGGCGTGCCGGACGAAGCGCAGACCGGACATGACGGTCAAAGAGGATCCGGCTACCAGCATCGCGTCCGAGGAGTCGACGGTCTCGAAGCAGTGCGCGACCGTCGGCTTCGGCACGCTGTCGCCGAAGAACACCACGTGCGGCTTGAGAGGTCCGGCGCATCGGGTGCAGGCGGCCACCCGGAAGCCGCTGGTGTTGTCGAACTCGACGTCGCCGTCCGGGGCGCTCACCAGCTCCAGGTCAACGCCGAAGCCGGGGTTGAGCTCGTCCAGCCGTCGGTGCAGTTCCAGCCGAGGGGTGATCTGCCCGCAGTTGAGGCAGATCACCTCGTCGATCCGGCCGTGCAGATCGACCACCTTGCGGCTGCCGGCCTGTTGGTGCAGGCCGTCGACGTTCTGGGTGATCAGCTGCGTGAGGTACCCGGCCGATTCCAGCGCGGCCAGGGCCAGGTGTCCCTTGTTGGGGACCGCGGTTCCCATCCGCTGCCAGCCGAGATGGCTTCTGGCCCAATACCTCTGCTGGGCCTCGGGGCCGGAGCGGAACTCGGTGATGGTCATCGGTGCGCGCACCGGGGCGCCGGGGCCGCGGTAGTCCGGGATACCCGAGTCGGTCGACAGGCCGGCGCCGGTCAGCACCACCACGGACCCGGCAGCGAACAGGTCCACCGTCGCGGCGAAGGCCCGCTCCGGCGCGGCTGCGAGCTCGGCCGGGTTCGGATCCGTCGGCCTGTTCAGTTGTTCGGACGGACGGGTGACGGGCACGTTTTCAGCGTACGCGGGGCGTCAGGAAGGGACTTTATCGATACTGGTTCGCGTTACAAAGACTGTACGACCAGCCACGGCGGACGTCGTCGGGTGCGGATCGACCGCAGATCGCACGCAGATCGAGAGAGGGCTCATGATGAGGAAGAACATTCATCCGGACTACCACGCGGTGGTCTTCCGTGATTCCAGCACCGGCGACGAGTTCCTGACCAGGTCCACCGCCCGCAGCACGGCCACCGTCGAACTCGACGGCACCAGCTACCCGCTGATCGTCGCCGACGTGACGAGCGCGTCCCACCCGTTCTGGACCGGCAACGCCCGCGTCGTCGACACCCAGGGCCAGGTGCAGAAGTTCCACCAGCGCTACGGAAAGCGCACCCGCACCACGGTCTGATGAGATTGGGCTGCCTGATCAGGCTGGGCCGCCGTCAGACTGAATAGGCTGGGTCGGTCAGTGGGCCCTGTCAGGCCCTCGACCGACCTACCACGGGAGTGACGTGCGCCAGCTCTACATCATCGGCATCGGTTCCGGCGACCCCGAACACCTGACCGTGCAGGCGATCTCGGCTCTCAACGAGGTCGACGTCTTCTTCGTCGCTGACAAGGGCGCCGACACCGACGAACTGACGGAGATGCGGGCCGAGATCTGCCGCATCTACTCCACCGAGCGGGAGTACCGGATCGTGCAGATCGCGGATCCGCCCAGGGACCGGCGGTCGTTCCTGACGTCGGAGCAGTACAACGCGGCGGTGCTGGACTGGCACGAAGCCCGCGCGGCTGCGTGGGAGTCGGCCATGCTCGACGAGTTGGAGCCGGGTGAGACCCCGGGTTTCCTCGTCTGGGGCGATCCGGCTTTCTACGACAGTGTCGTCCGGATCGTCGAGCGGGTGAAGGCCAGGGGAGCACTGAAGTTTCGCCACCACGTCATTCCCGGCATCAGCAGTGTCCAGCTGTTGGCCGCCGCGCACAGGATCGTGCTCAACCGGATCGGCGAGCCGATCCACATCACCACCGGACGGCGGCTGCGCGAACAGGGCCAGGGACCGCACGAGCCCACCGGCTTGCCGGTCGGGCTCGACGACGTGGTGGTGATGCTGGACGGGGAACTCGTCTGCCAGCACTTCACCGAGCCCGGGCTGGAGATCTACTGGGGCGCCTACCCTCGGTTCGTCGGATGAGATCTTGGTAGCGGGCATCCTCGCCGACGTCATCGACACGATCATCCGGGTGCGGGCGAAAACCAAGGCGCGCAAGGGTTGGATCATGGACACCTACCTCATCCGGCGACCGGCGGCGGGGTCCGCAGACCCGCGTCGCTGACGGTGAAGAACGCCAGCACACCGCCGAGCGCGCAGAGAGCGCCGGCGATCAGCACGGCGCGGTGGAACCCGATGGACAGCAGTGCGGGGTCCGCGTAGGCCGCCGGGGTGATGCCGGCCAGCGCCGGAAGCACCGCGACGGCCAGCAGTCCGGCGATGCGGGCGACGTCGTTGTTGACCGCCGACGCGACACCGGTCAGATGGTCCGGCGCGGCGGCCAGTACCGACGACGTCAACGGAGCGACGGTTGCGGACAGGCCGACGGCGAAGACCAGAACCGCGGGCAGGACCCCACCCAGGTAGCCGCTGTCGGCGTCCAGCCCCGCGAACATCGCGATCCCGACACCGGCGATGATCGGCCCGATGGTCATCGGCCAGCGTGGCCCGATCCGCTGCGCGAGCGCACCGCCGCGTGCCGACAGCAGCAGCATCACCAGCGTCAGCGGCAGGAGCGACGAACCTGCTGCTACCGGCGAGAAGCCGGACACCACCTGCAGTTGAACGGGCAACAGGAAGAGCCCGCCGGAAAGTGCGGCGTAGACCGCAAACGTCACCAGATTGGCCGCGGTGAACTGCCGCACGGCGAACAAACTCAAGGGCAGCAACGGATCCGGGTGTCGGCGCTCGAAGAGCACGAAGGCCACCAGCAGCACTGCGCCGATCGCCGTCGCGGCCACCACGACGGTGGGCCAACCCTGCGCGGGACCTTCGGTCAGCCCGTAGACCAGGCCCGCGAGACCCAGCGAGGCCAGGACCGCGCCGACGACGTCGAGCTTCCCGGTCGCCTGTTCGTCCCGGGTCTCCGGGATGTACTTCTGGGCGGTGAACACCACCACGATGGCCAGCGGGATGTTGATCAGGAACACCAGTCGCCAACCCCAGGGGGCGACGCCGACCAGGACGCCACCGAGCACCGGCCCCAGTGCGGTGGCCACCCCGCCGAGTCCCGACCAGGCGCCGACCGCGGTGGCCCGGTCCTCCTTGCGGAAGACGGCCTGCAGGATCGCCAGCGAACCAGGGGTCAGCAGCGCCGCGCCGACGCCTTGCAATGCCCGCATGATGACGAGGACGGTTGCGTTCGGCGCCGCTCCGCAGAGCACCGAGGCGATGGTGAACCACACCACGCCGATGACGTAGATGCGTCGCCGGCCGAGCCGGTCCCCGAGCGATCCACCGAGCAGCAGCAGACCGGAAAGTGCCAGCGTGTAGGCGTTGAGCGTCCACTGCAGGCTTGTCAGGCCGGCGTGCAGGTCGGTGCCGATCCGCGGCAGCGCCACGTTCACCACGGTGCCGTCGAGCTGCGCCAGGCCGCTGCCCAATATGGTCGACAGCAGCACCCATCGCCCCTGTTTGGACCCGTAGGTCAACAGGGTTCCGGCAGCGGGCGTACCGCGAGGGGCCTTGTCGAGGCTGGGCACGGTTTCCTCCTCGCGCTGGTCAGTCGGTGAAGCGATTCACCGGCACCAACCCTAAGGCTCCAGATTCCATTCCGTCGCGCGGGCGTAGGCTCGCGCAGCCGGGAGGGCGGGGCCATTCGGGGCGCCCTCGCCGGGTAGGCGGGCGTTCGAGGCGCCAGGACGGGAGTGAACAAGATGGTGGACGGCGGGCAACAGCCGGTACTGGTGGTCATGGGGGTGTCCGGCTCCGGCAAGTCCACGGTGGCCGGGGTGCTCGCCGGGCAGCTCGGCTGGGATCTCGCGGAGGGCGACGACATGCATCCCGACGAGAACGTCGAGAAGATGCGGGCCGGGCACGCCCTGACCGACGACGACCGCTGGCCCTGGCTGGAGACTGTCTCCTCGTGGATCGCCGAGCACACCATGGCCGGCGTCCCCGGCATCATCACCTGCTCGGCACTCAAACGGATCTACCGAGATGTCCTGCGCGGCAACCATGTGGTGTTCATCCACCTGGTCGGCTCCCGGGAGGAGATCGGACGCCGGATGGCGGCTCGACAAGGACACTTCATGCCGTCCGGATTGCTGGACTCGCAGATCGCGACCCTGGAACCTCCCGGCCCCGACGAGAACGTGCTGGAGGTCGACTTAGGGCGCAAGCCGGCGTCCGAGGCGGCGGAGATCATCTCCCGGCTCGACCTTCGTCCCGAGGCCGGGTCATCGGCGCTCGGCGCCGTCCGGCCGGGGGAGTCCTCGGTGCCGTCGGCTCCGGCCAGCGGCCGGTCGGGGGAGTCCTCGGTGCCGTCGGCCCAGGCCAGTGGCCGATGACCAAGGGGTTGATGACTGCTCCGATCATGGCCGCCGCCGACCCCACCGCCCCGTGGAATAGCCACGACACCCGGCTGATCGTCGTGACGGTGGCCGGAATCGCCGTGATCGTGCTGCTGATCTCCTGGGCGAAGATGCACCCCTTCCCCCGCTGATCCTCGGGTCGGTCGTGGTCGGCATCGCCGGCGGTGTCCCGCTCGGCACCGTCATCACCAACTTCGAGACCGGGGTGGGCGGCACGCTGCAGGAGGTCGGCCTCCTCATTGCCCTGGGTGCCATGCTCGGCAAGTTGCTCGCCGATTCCGGGGGAGCCGACAAGATCGTCTCGACGCTGTTGGCCAAGGCGTCGGGGTCCGCGATCCCGTGGGCGATGGCGTTGGTAGCCATGATCATCGGGCTGCCGATGTTCTTCGAGATCGGCCTGGTTCTCCTGCTCCCGGTCATCGTGCTGGTGGCCAAGAAGTCCGGCCTCAAGCTGATGCGCGTGGCTATCCCGGCACTCGCCGGGCTCTCGGTGCTGCACGGGTTGATCCCGCCGCACCCGGGTCCGCTGATCGCGATCAGCGCGTTGAAGGCCGACCTCGGCATCACCCTGGCGTTCGGCATCATCGTTGCCATCCCCACCGTCGTCATCTGCGGACCGCTGTTCTCGATCCTCGCGGCCAGATGGGTCCCGGTCGATGCACCTGCCCTCGCTGGTGGAGTGGACACGACCGAGTCCGCAGCGTCCAAGGAGGTGAAACGCCCACCGTCCTTCGGTGTCACTCTGTTCACCATCCTGTTTCCGGTGCTGCTCATGCTCAGCAAGGCCGTGGTCGACCTCGTCTACCCGGGCAAGACCAACAATCCGGCGGTCAAGGTCTTCTTCGATTTCGTCGGCGAACCGCTGATGGCGCTGGTGCTGGCGGTGCTGCTGGCGATGGTCACCTTCGGGTACGCAGTGGGATTCAAGAGCCCGGACATCACTTCTCGGCTCGGTGCCAGCGTCGGGCCGATTGCCGGCGTGATGTTGATCGTCGGAGCCGGCGGCGGGTTCAAGCAGACCCTGATCGGTGCGGGGGTCGGCGATTCGGTGGCCAAAGCCGCTACCGGATCAAACATCTCGGTCCTCCTGCTGGGCTTCCTGATCGCCGTCGCTCTCCGGCTCGCGACCGGTTCGGCCACCGTCGCGACCACCACGGCGGCAGCGATCGTGGCCCCGGTCGCCGTTGCGGCCGGCTTGAGTTCGACGCACCTTGCCTTGCTGGCGTTGGCGATCGGCGCTGGGTCGCTTTTCCTCTCGCACGTCAACGATGCGGGGTTCTGGCTGGTCAAGGAGATGTTCGGGCTGACCGTCGGTCAAACCTTCAAGACCTGGTCGCTGATGGAAACCCTGGTCTCCGTGGTCGGTTTCGGCTTCGTCATGCTGCTGTCCGCGTTCGTCTAGACGCGTTCTTCTGAAACATCGGCGCGCCTGCGCGTGCCTGGACGGCTCGGTTGGCGGTTGGCGGTTGGCGGGACGGCTCGGTTGGTGGGACCGCTCGGTTGGCGGTTGGCGCGACGGCTCGGTTGGTGGGACCGCTCGGTTGGCGGTTGGTGGGACGGCTCGGTTGGTGGGATCGCTCGGTTGGCGGTACCGCTCGATCAGACGGTTCAACCGGCCGGCTGCAGACTCGCTGCCTCAGACTGCGGCGGCCCGCACGTGGATACCGTGGGCGATGTCCGACGGCAGCTCGGTCGTCGTCGACCCATCGATGACCAGCAGCGCACGGTCGCGCGTGACGAACTCGAGTACCGCTCCGGGCTTGATGCCACCGCGCTGCAGCCGATCCATCACGCCGGGCTGGTTCTGCACGATCTCGATGATGCGACGTACCTCGAACTTGCCGCCCTTCGCGGCGGCGGCGTCAGCGCCGATCAGGTCGGCGTGCGTCTCGGAGACTGCCGGCTGGTCGACCCCGAGCTCCTGAAGACCGGGAATCGGGTTGCCGTAGGGGGAGGTCTGCGGGTGGCCGAGGAGAGCGACGAGCCGCTGCTCGACCTCTTCGCTCATCACGTGTTCCCAGCGGCAGGCCTCGACGTGGACGTCGCGCCAATCCAGTCCGATGACGTCGAGCAGCAGTCGCTCGGCCAACCGGTGCTTGCGCATCACCGATACCGCGCGTTCGCGGCCGAGGTCGGTGAGTTCGAGGTGGCGGTCGTCGGACACCATCAGCAGTCCGTCGCGCTGCATGCGGGCGACGGTCTGGCTGACGGTCGGACCACTCTGGTTCAGGCGCTCCGCGATGCGGGCGCGCAGAGGAAAGATGCCCTCCTCCTCGAGTTCGAAGATCGTGCGGAGGTACATCTCGGTGGTGTCGATCAAGTCGTTCAAGCAGGCGCCCTTCTCGCGTGTTCCGATCTTACCTGGCACGTCACCGCCATTCGGGCCGCTGCTTGTCACCCTTCGGTGAACATCAGCGGTCGCCTCCTGACTCCGTCTGCCGCATGGCCTGCCGTAGCGTGTCCGCAGCAGAGCCGGCCGGGCGTCTGCATCGCTCAATTCGGAGGAATCAGTGTCGAGTTCGCTCATCGGCTGTCATGCCCTGGTCTGGACCGGGACGTTCGATGCCGCGGGCATCCGGCTCTCGGTCGAGAAGACGAAGCAGGCCGGATTCGATCTGGTCGAGTTCCCGTTGATGGACCCGTTCAGCTTCGACACGGCGGTCGCCATCGCAGCGCTGGAGGCGCACGGAATGTCGGCCAGCGCCAGTCTCGGGCTGTCGCCCGCCACCGACATCAGCAGCGAGGACCCGGAGGTCGTTGCCGCCGGCGAGGCCCTGCTGATGCGTGCGGTCGACGTGGTGGGTGAACTCGGTGGGACTCAACTCTGCGGGGTCATCTACAGCGCCATGAAGAAGTACATGGACCCGTTGACCGCCGAAGGTCTCGAGAACAGCATCGGCACCATCGGCCGGGTGGCCGATCACGCTGCCGAACTCGGACTGTCGCTCGCGCTGGAAGTGGTGAACCGGTACGAGACGAACATCCTGAACACCGGTCGTCAGGCGCTTGCCTACGTGGAGAAGGTGGGTCGGCCCAACGTCGCGGTGCACCTGGACAGCTATCACATGAACATCGAGGAGTCGGACATGTACTCGCCCGTCCTCGATTGCGGTGCGCAGTTGGGGTACGTCCACATCGGCGAGAGTCACCGCGGCTACCTCGGTACCGGCAACGTCGACTTCGATTCGTACTTCAAGGCGTTGGGGCGCATCGGATATCAGGGACCCATCGTTTTCGAGTCCTTCTCCTCGGCCGTGGTTGCCCCCGACCTCAGCCGCATGCTCGGCATCTGGCGCAACCTCTGGGAGGACAACGACGAACTCGGCCGCAACGCCAACGACTTCATCCGCGGCCACCTGACGGCCGTGAAGTCCATCGACCTGCATTGACCTCCCGGCGCACTGACCCGTTCCTCGCTGACCCGCCCGGCTCGGGTTGACCCTGTCGGGTTCGGGTTGACCTGTCGGGCTGGGGTTGACCTGTCGGGCTGGGGTTGACCCTGTCGGGCTCGGGTTGAACTGCCGGGCCCTCGCTTGCTCGAATGCTTGCACCCAAATCTAGTCGGGCTCCCGTTCGCACCTACGAACCGTGAAGCCGCGTCACACCTGTTGGTGTGGCGCGGCTTTCCGGTTCTCGGTTTGTGGTGTGGGTCGGTTAGAAGGGTGGGTCGTCGCCGGTGGCGGTGTGGGGGCCGGTGTCGCGGTGTTCGGGTTTGGGTGGTCGGTTGAGTGCGTGGGGTCGGGGTGGGGTGGGGTGGTGATCGCGGGATGCGCCTTTTGCGGTGGCGGCGGCGGCGGCGGTGAGGTTGGTGGTGAGGGAGGCTTTTTCGGTGGTGTCGTGCCGTCGTGGGGTGTGGCCGGCGGCCATGTCGGCTGCGGCGGTGGCGGCGTGGGTGCCGGGGTGCAGGTCGGCGATGCCGGCCAGGCGGCGCAGGGAGTGTTCTCGGGCTTGTTGGCGTAGCGCGCGGTAGGTGTGGATTTCCACGCTGCCGGGGTGCGGGATGGTGTCGGGGTCTTCCAGTTCGGTGTTCGGCTCGTCCCACTGGGTGCCGGCGGGGTGGACGGGGATGGTCGGCCCGGTGACCGTAGGTCCCAGGATCGTTGACCCTTTGGGGTCGGGGTCCGGGTCGGTGTCCGGGGTGCGGGCGGTGTTGTCCGCCGGGTCCGGGTTGGGTTTCCGATCGGCCGAGGCATCGCGATGTTCGGCAACATCCGCGGCATCCGCGGCGTCCACGGCGTGGGCCGTGTGGTGGGCAGTCGTGTCCGCCAGATCAGGTTCGCCTGCCACCGCATCTGATGCGTCCGCCGCCGCGACCACTTCGGCCGCCGCCCCGGCTGCTGCGGCTGCTGCGGTTGCTGCGGTTGCGGTTGCTGTTGATGAGGTTGCTGCGGTTGCTGCGGTTGCGGTTGCTGTTGCTGTTGCTGCGGTTGCGGTTGCTGTTGCTGTGGTTGGTGTGGGGGTGGTCGGTGTTTCCTGCAGCGGCCCGGCTGGGACCTCGACCTCGACCTCGACCTCGACCCCGGGATCGGGATCGGCATCGGCCTGGTCTTGGTCCTGGGCGGTGTCCTGGGGGTTGGTGAACAGGCGGGGGTGGGAGATGGCGTGGTGTCCGGTGTTGGTGATCCAGCGGATCGACATGTCCGGTTGCAGGTGCGGGGTCCAGT
>NZ_JBEPNO010000017.1:0-127622 GCF_040546275.1 Nakamurella sp. UYEF19
CGAGGCGGGCCGAAGGCTCGCCGGAGATGTCGGTCCTGGCGCAACCGGGTGAGAGTGGCTCCGAAACGGACCACGACGGCAGCCGCGCAGAAACCAGCCATCGAGGCGGGCCGGAGGCTCGCCTGCCGTCAGCGAGTCGTGCGGGCGGCCTCCTCCAGCGCGAGTCCGTCGGCGCCGGCCACGGCAACCTCGGCCAGGGGGGACTTGATCTGGGCCTCCGGAACATCAGGCGCAACGGCGGCATCGACCGCAGGTTCCGCGCGGACCGGGGATCGGCCACGGAGCACGGATGCGATCCGTTCGGCGATCTCGGCGGTGAGCTCCGTCGAGTCCGCCGGCAGCGGCGCGACTGTCAGATACCGTTCCGGCGCGGCCGATACTCGATCCCGGAAGCCCTGCACCGCAGCAACTGTCGGCTCCTCGGCCGTTTCCTCGATCACCATGGAGACCGGGTCGTTGGCCGAAAGCTGTGTGGGAGCCGCCGTCACCACGTGCACAGCCGCAGCCGCCGGACCGGGCACGTCGACCAGCACCGTCAGGTCGGGGCGGAGACCTCCGACGGCCCAGGAGGCCAGGCGTAGGACACGTTCCTCGCCCATCCCGGACTGGACGCCGTAGCGGACGACCAGGTCGTCGACGAATCCGTTGGTCAGGACCACGGAACCGGCTTCGAGGTCCGGCCGGATCCGGTCGGCAACCAGCTCGGCCAGGTTCGCGCCCGCCCGCAGCGCAGCGGCCTGGCTGACCGTCACCTCGTGGACCACCATGACCATGTCATCGGGACCGACCCCGGCAACCTGACCGGCGGTGTTGCGGTGGACCACGGTGTATCCCTGGCCGGCCAGGTCCGCGTCGATGGCGGCGGTGTAGCGCGCCACCTCGACGATGTCGGCGCCCTCGATCGCCAGCAGCACCCCGGGATGGTCCGACTGGTCGATCAGGTTCTCCGGACGACGATGCCCCATCACCCGGCTGAAGAACCCACCACCGACCCGTCCGACCTGACGGGCCGCGTAGGCGGACACCAGCATTGCGATGATCCCGCCCGCGGCCAGCACGATCGCGGCGCCGGACAGCGAGTACCGGAAGGCGCCGATCTCGACGACGTGGGAGCCGACCGCTCCGGCGATCACCGGACCGGCGGCGATGGTGCCCAGCAGGGTCAACCGCACCGACGACATGACGAACGCGAAGACCCGACCACGGAGGGCATCGGACACCTCGTGGCCGATCATCGTGAACCCGTTGATCCAGGCGACACCGGCGAAGAGGCCCATCAGCGCCGCCGCGATCGAGGCGCCGAGGAAGTCCTGCAGCAGGCTCATTGCGATCAGGACGAGGCCGGCCGCACCGATCGACGAGGTGAAGACCATCCGCCGCGGCACCGTCGGCAGCACCTTCGGGCCGACCAGCATCCCGACGGCCAGGCCGGTGAAGACCGCCCCGAACAGCAGGCCGTAGCCCGCGTTGCCGGCGCCGAGGCTCGACACGTAGGCCTGGGCCACCCCCGCGGTGAGCCCGCCGGCCCCGAACGCCCCCAGGATCCCGATGTAGATGGCACGCATCACCCGGCTGTTGCGGACGAACGACACCCCCTCTCGGATCAACGAGAAGATCGACTTGCCGACGGAGCCCTCGCCGACGAACGACGGGATCAGGTGCCGGGAGAACAGCACCGTCGCGGCCACCACGAAGTACGTGCAGGCGTCGATGACGAGCGCGATGTCGATGGCCAGGGAGCTGGTCGGGCCACTGATCAGTGCCGAACTGCCGCCGGTGGTGGAGGCGACACGCGCCCCGAAGAACTGCGCGACCGTCGACAGCAGGGCGAAAAGGCCGGCCGCGACCGGCACCATCCCGTAGATGGAGACGTAGTTGAGCTGGTTGGCCACCGCGAGCCGCTCCCGCGGCACGATGTTGACCATCATCGCCTGCTTGGCGGGGTTGGAGAACAGGCCGACCGCCTCGACCAGGAACTGGGCGATCAGCAGCCAGGTGAGGTTCCCGCCCACGACGATCGACAGGTAGAGCAGACCAGCCAGGGTGTCCCCGATGACGGCGACCTTGCGCCGGTCGATCTTGTCCACCAGCGCACCGGCGATGGGGCCGAGGATGAGGTCGGGCAGCAGCCTGGTCAGCAGCACACCGGAGACGGCGGCCCCCTGGGCAAGACCGGAGGAGTTCTTGGTCAGGTAGGCCGCGAGCGCGGTGGTGGCGAGCAGCCCGAGCCAGTCGCCGAGACTGGAGATCGCGATGGCCGCCCACAGCCGTCGGAAGACCGGGATGCGCAGCAGGACCCGGACCGAACTCGGTTCCTTGGTCGTCGTCATCGAATCGCCGTCTTCGTCATTTGCGTTGCAGCAGTTCGGAGATGGCGTTGATGATCTTCTGGCCGACCCCGCTGGTGACCAGCACGATCAGCAGGACGAACAGAAAACCCCAGGCGCTCGAGCTCTTCTTCCGGGGCGTTCGAGAAACGGTGAGCGGCGGCACCGGTGGCCGGGAACCGCCGGCCTGACGTTGCGGCCCGGAGACCTGACGCTGGGGAACGACGACCTGCCGTTGCGGCCCAACGGGTCGGTAGGTGGGCCCACCCGCCAGCCCCGGCAACGGAGCCCAGCCGGCTGCCGGGTAGCCGGGTGGGGGCTGCTGCGAAGACAGCGGTGGCACGTACCCCTGCGGGGGAGGAGACCCCGGCGGCGGGAAACCGGACGGCATTCCGCGGGGTGGGGCGCCGGACGGAACAGACCGGGGAGCAGACCTCGGAGCGGGGCGAGCAGGCGCACGCCTGACCACTGGCACCACTCGGGCCGCGACCGGCGGCGGCAATGCCGCCGGACTTCCGACGACTGCCGGGACTGCTCGAACCGGCGTGGCCGACACCGCACCGGCAAAGGTGCTGGAGAGCGCATCCGGGAAGACATCGGCAGTCAGCGCACTGGCGAACACCGGTTGTACCGGCTCGGCGAGCCCGCCGGAGCCGGACAGGGCGTCGCCGAACCACGGTTCCCCATCCCACTCCTGACGTACTGCCCACTCTCGACGGACGGCCATGAGGCGATCGTAGGCGCCACGACCGACGTTCAAGCCGGATTGACCAGGAGCCCGAATGAGGAGCGGAGCGAAGAGCGATCACCGCCTGCCCGAAGAGCCATCAGGCGGGGCCGCCGGCTCAGGCCGAGCCACCGGTTTTCTTGGTGGTCGTCCTGGCGCGGGTGGTCGCCGGCTTGGCCGTCCTGGTGGCCGTCTTGGTCGTCCCGGACGCTGCCTTCGCCGTCGAAGCAGCCGGCTTCTTGGCCGCCGGCGCCTTCTTCGCGGCCGGGGTCTTCTTCACCACGCGCTTGGGTGCCGGGCCGCGGGCCCGACGCTCGGCGAGCAACTCGGAGCAGCGTTCGACCGTGATGGTGTCCACCTCGTCGCCCTTGCGCAGCGACGCGTTGGTCTCGCCCTCGGTGACGTACGGGCCGAACCGGCCGTCCTTGATCACCATCGGCTTGCCGCTGACCGGGTCGACGCCGACCTCGCGCAACGGAGCCGCGGCCGCCGCCTGGCGGCCGCGGGTCTTGGGCTGGGCGTACAGCGCGAGGGCCTCCTCGAGGGTGACGGTGAAGAGCGCCTCCTCCGCAGCGATCGACCGAGAGTCGGTGCCCTTGCGCAGGTACGGCCCGTACCGGCCGTTCTGGGCGGTGATCTCCTCGCCGCTGGCCGGGTCGTTCCCGACCACCCGCGGCAGGGTCAGCAGCTGCAGGGCACCGGCCAGATCGATCGTCTCCAGGGACATCGACTTGAACAGCGAGGCCGTCCGCGGCTTTACCGCATTCTTGCCCTTGGTGGGAGCGTCCTCCGGCAACACCTCGGTCACGTACGGCCCGTAGCGACCGTCCTTGGCGACGATCATGTTGCCCGACACCGGATCCGGGCCCAGTTCGGCGTCACCGATCTCGGCCTGGTCGAACAGCGCCTCCGCGACTTCGGCGGTCACCTCGTCGGGAGCCAGGTCCTCGGGGAGGTTGGCGCGCTCCATCACCGGAGCGGTCGGGGTGTCGCCCGCCGCGTCGACAGAACCATCGGCGGCGCTGTCGGCCGCCAGGTCCACACCGTCGACCGGGAGTGCCGGCCGCTCCAGGTACGGCCCGTACCGACCCACCCGGACGGTGACCTGACGCCCCTTCGAATCCTTGAGCAGCGGCAGCGAGTTGACCTCGCGGGCATCGATCGCCTCGAGGTTCTCCCCGACCAGCTTCTTGAGGCCGCCAGCGCGCGACACCGAGCCCTCCGGACCGGTGTCACCGCCGAAGTAGAACCCGGAAAGCCAGTCGGTCCGTCCCAGCCGGCCCTCGGCGATGCCGTCGAGCTCGTCCTCCATCGCGGCGGTGAAGTCGTAGTCGACGAGCCGGGCGAAGTGCTGCTCCAGCAACCCGACGACGGCGAAGGCGATCCACGACGGCACCAGCGCCTGACCCTTGCGCCAGGCGTACCCGCGCTCGGTGATGGTCCGGATGATCGACGTGTACGTCGACGGACGACCGATACCCAGGTCCTCCAGGGCCTTGATCAGCGACGGCTCGGTGTACCGGGCCGGCGGGGTGGTGGAGTGGCCGCCGGGGGTCAGCTCGTTGATGTCGAGCTTCTCGTCGACCTTGAGGTTCGGCAGCCGGCGCTCGGCGTCGTCGGCTTCGCCGCCGGCCTCCGCGTCGACGGTCTCGACGTACGCCCGCAGGAATCCGGGGAAGGTGATGGTGCGGCCGGACGCGGTGAACAGCGCCTCGGTGCCGAACCCGGGGGCGCCGTTGAGCGGGGCGACGATACGGAGCGAGAGCGTCAGGCCGCGGGCGTCGACCATCTGCGAGGCGATCGTCCGCTGCCAGATCAGTTCGTAGACGCGGAACTCGTCGGCGCCCATCCCGCTGGCCACCTGGCCCGGGGTGCGGAAGTTTTCACCGGCGGGGCGGATGGCCTCGTGGGCCTCCTGGGCGTTCTTGACCTTGCGGGTGTACTGCCGCGGAGCCGCCGGCACGTACTCCGGGCCGTACAGGTCCCTGGCCTGGTTCCGTGCCGCGTCCAGCGCAGTCTGGGACAGCGTGGTCGAGTCGGTTCGCATGTAGGTGATGTAGCCGGACTCGTACAACCGCTGGGCGGTGCGCATGGTGCGTTCGGAGGAGAAGCCCAGCTTGCGACCGGCCTCCTGCTGCAGCGTCGACGTCATGAACGGCGGGTAGGGCCTACGCGTGTAGGGCTTTTCCTCCACCGACCGAACGGTGGCACTGCCGTTCTCCAGAGCCGCGGCGACGGTGCGGGCGCCGTCCTCGTCGAGGAGCAGGACATCGGAGTTCGCCTTCAACGACCCGGTGTTCTCGTCGAAGTCACGCCCGGCGGCCAACCGACGACCGTCGATCGAGTTCAGCGCGGCGGTGAACTTGGTCTGCCCGTCGCCGGGAATCATCAGGGCGTCGATGCCCCAGTAGGTCCCGGACCGGAACGCCATCCTGGCGCGCTCGCGTTGCACGACGATCCTGGTCGCCACCGACTGCACGCGGCCGGCGGACAGGTTCGAGCCGACCTTCTTCCACAGCACGGGAGAGACCTCGTAGCCGTACAGACGGTCCAGGATGCGCCTGGTCTCCTGGGCGTCGACGAGGTTGTTGTCGAGCTCGCGGGGGGATTCGGCGGCGGCCCGGATGGCGTCCGGAGTGATCTCGTGGAAGACCATCCGCTTGACGGGCACCTTGGGCTTGAGGGTGTCGAGCAGGTGCCAGGCGATGGCCTCGCCCTCGCGGTCCTCGTCTGTCGCGAGGTAGAGCTCGTCGGCGCCGGCGAGCAGCGACTTCAACTTGGCGACCTGGGCCTTCTTTTCCGGCGAGACGACGTAGATCGGTTCGAAGTTGTTCTCGGTGTTCACGCCCAGACGGGCCCACGGCTCGCCCTTGTACTTCGCGGGGACGTCGGCGGCGTTGCGCGGCAGGTCACGGATGTGACCGACGGACGACTCGACGATGTAGCCGTCGCCGAGGTACTGCGAAATGGTCTTGGCCTTGGCCGGCGACTCGACGACGACCAGGCGAACGCCGGTGTGGGTGGCAGCTCTACGTGTGGCCATGCTGGTTCACGTTCTCCTCTATATAGCGGAGAGTGCGGGCAACCTCCTGGGCGCCGAACCTCTCCTGACGCAAACGGCTTCGTCAACTAGAGAGAACCCGGCGTCGGACTGAAGGATGCCATGGAAAGTCAAATCGAATGTGTGGGGCGGGCCACGCCGGGCCGGAAGATCAACTTTCCGAACCTCGCCCGTGCGCCGCTTCGAACGCTGAATGCGCAGCTGGAGAGCCATTCGACGACCGAAGTCAATGCTCCGGAAGGGGGAACGCCGTCTTCGGCGCTTCGGGGGGTGGCGTACCCAGCAGTTCGACCAGACGTGCGTGACGACGATGCCCGACGATGCGGAGCGCGGGACCGCCGCCGCGGGGTCCGATCAGCGCGCCGGCCAGACCAGCCCTGGCACAGGCCGAGGCGAGCGGTTCCCAGGTGTCGACGGCGTGCCGGTCGAGTCCGAGCAGGTAGCCGGCCTCGTCATGACGGCCGGCAGCCAATGTCCAGCACCGCATCAGTCCGGCCGCGGCGACCAGGGCGGACGGGACCGATTTGACTGCTCCCCTGGTCCATTCGCGTGCCAATGCGTCCAGCTCGTGGGTGCGGGAGCTGCGCAGCAGCACCCCGGTGGTCGTTCCCTCCTCGGTGAGCAGACCGATGGAGAGAGCCTCGGCGGCGGGCAGGTACTCGGCCTCGACGTCCCGCACCCGGAACTCGCGCAGCAGGGTCTTGGCCCGCCATTCGTCCGGTAGCAGGATCGACAATCGCGCCCCGTCGGCACTCCGGGAGATCTGCCCGTTCGCGGCCAGCAACCCACCGAGATCCTCGACGCGCGGCGGCGTCAGATCGGCGGAGAAGAAGGAGAGCTGGGACACAGGGAGTCACGGTAGCGGGCCCCGCGACAGTCGATCGACCTGGTGTCGACCCGCCCCGTCCCCCGGGCCGAAAAGCTGGGACCGACCGGTCCCAGACCCTGCGGCGTGAGCCTGGAGGTTGCGGGGCCGGCCGGTTCCGGCGGCCTTCGTGCGACCGATCGGCCTTCGTGCGATCGATCGGTCGTCGTGCGATCGATCGGTCGTCGTGCGATCGATCAGTCGTCGTGCGCTCGATCGGTGGAGCGGATCAGCCCGTCACGGTCGACTGCAGCTTGACGCAGGCCGGGACCTGCAGCAGTTGGCCCTTCGTCGCCTCGGGAATGCCGAGCGAACCGACACCCGCGATCTGAGCGCTCACACCCTTGAGCTGAGTTCCGAACTCAGCAGCGGCTGCCGTCAGGGCGTCCTTGGTTGCCGGGGTGGCAGCCAGCTTCTTCGCGGCAGCGGCGAACGCCGGGCCGGCCTCACCGAAGAAGGCGACCGTCTTGGTGGCGAACTCGCTGCCCCCGGTGAAGGTCGGTGCCGGCAGGCCCTTCAGCGTGGTCCCGGTGTCGGTGAGGTAGGTGCTGGCCGCTTGGAGGAAGCCCCCCAGCAGCTTCTGCTGGCCGGCGTAGTCGGTCGCCCCGATCCCCGCCTGCTTGGCCTTGATGTCCTTGATGTCGACGAAGAACGGTGTCAGCCCTCCGCAGAACGCGCTGAACCAGGCAGTGGTCGGGGCATCGAGCGATCCTGAGCCGGTACCACCACTGCTGACCGGAGCGCTCGACTCCGGAGCACTGGACGCGGGAGCACTCGACTCCGGCGCGCTCGACTCCGGAGCACTCGACGCGGGAGCACTCGACTCCGTAGCACTCGACACGGGAGCGCTGGACTCCGGAGCACTCGAGACAGGAGCACTCGAGGCGGGCGGGCTGGATGCCACCGACGAGACGGCGGCCGGGGACGATGTGGAAGAACTCGTCGCTGCCGTCGAACTGGTGGAACTACAACTCGCCAGCAGCAGTGCGGCAGCACCGACGACTGCGATCAGGGTGGAGCGATTCATTGCGGTTCCCCTTGTTCAGGTGTGGAAGCGATGGAGGGCTTGCGATTGCCAGGCCGACCGAAAGATCCGGTTCGCCAGCAGAAAACTACACTCCGTAGGCGCTTGGTTACAAGGAGACGGGATACTTCCCCGTTTCCTGGCGATGTGCCGGTCTGGACGCCGACCCCGGGGCACGGTTGCCGCCTTCGACGCCTCATCACTGCCTCTGGCGCCAGCCAAAAACCGGCCGGCCCCGCACTCCCTGGGAGGGGTGCAGGACCAGCCGGTCCGGCGGAGCGTGTTGCGGCGGAGCGTGTTGCGCCGAAGCGTGTTGCGGCGAAGCGTGTTGCGCCGAAGCGTGTTGCGCCGAAGCGTGTTGCGGCGAAGCGTGTTGCGGCGAAGCCCGTACCGGATCGGTCAGCCGCCCGCGGACTTCAGGGCCGCACAGGCCGGCAGCTTCTCGAGCGCCGCCTGGGTCTCCGGGGTCATCTTCAGCGAGCCGAGGTCCTGCAGCGGCTGGAGGGCGGTCGTCATGCTGGTCGACAGACCGCTCAGCGCCGAGGTGAAGGCCGAGGGATCCTTTTTCACGTCGATGGCAGCGAGGGTGGTGCCGGCCTTGGTGAACTCAGGCCCGGCGCTACCCAGCGCGGTGACGACCTTGGTCGCGAACGCGTCGCCGCCGGTGAAGGTCGGTGGCGGCAGCACCTTGAGGACGCCAGCGGTGTCGGTGAAGGCCTTGCCCAGGCTCTTGTAGAGATCTACGAGAAGCTTCTGGCCCTTGGCCGGGTCGGAGGCGGCCGCTCCGATGGCCGACGCCGACTTGCTGACGTTGATGATCGGCGCGAATCCGCCGCAGAACGCACTGAACCAGGTCGAGCTGGCCTCGTCGAGAGCAGAGTTCGAGTCGCCGACGGTGGTGGTCGGCGCCGAGCTGCTCGCGCTGCTGCTGTCCGCGGACGAGCTGTCCGCAGGCGAGCTCCCCGCGGGCGAGCTCTGCGAGACGGAGCCGTCAGCGGTCGAGCTCGCGGACGACGACCCGGCGGAATCCGAGGACGCCGCCGATCCACTCGAGGGCGCACTGCTCGCTGGGGCGACGGCAACAGAGGATCCGGACGCGGCAGCGGCGGCAGTCGAGGACGTGCTGCTGGCAGGTGCTGCGGTACCGCTGGTGGAGCTGCAGCCGGCCAGGAACACAGCGGCCCCCGTCAGCGTGGCGAGCAAGGTGGTGCGCTTCATTCGTTCCCCTTCGACAGATGTCGATTGCCGACATCGAGTTCGGTGACGTCTCTTCGCTCACTGCAGCCGCGGGCTGACGGCGGTGTCCTTGCCGCGCGCAACGAACGCCTGAGAACGTACAGCGCAAAGTTAACAACCGCACACCAAAATCGTGGGCTTTTCCATGACTTCGCCTGACGATCTCCCGACAGCAACCCGTCAGGCGATGGACGCACCGAACGGGCCATCGCTCCGATCTCGGATGATGATGGCCCGTTCGGGGGTCCGACGCTGGTGGTGGGCGTACGAGTGGTCGAGGAACCGCCGGTCAGTCCTGCAGGACTGACGCCCGACGCTTGGAGATCAACACCGCCACCACGATGACGGCGACCGCCACCAGCGCGATGACGATGCGTAACCCGGTGTTCTGGCTGTCCCCGATGCTCAGCGACACGATGGCCGGGGCGATCAGCACCGACACCAGGTTCATCACCTTGATCAGCGGGTTGATGGCCGGGCCGGCGGTGTCCTTGAACGGGTCGCCGACGGTGTCGCCGATAATCGTCGCCTCGTGGGCCGGTGAGCCCTTGCCGCCGTAGTTGCCGTCCTCGACCAGCTTCTTGGCGTTGTCCCACGACCCACCGGAGTTGGCCAGGAACACGGCCATCAGGGTGCCGGTGGCGATGGTGCCGGCGAGATAGCCGGCCAGCGGGCCGACGCCGAGGCCGAAGCCGACGGCGATCGGGGCGAGCACGGCCAGCAGACCCGGAGTCGCCAACTCACGCAGCGAATCCCGCGTGACGATGTCGACGACCTTGCCGTACTCCGGCTTGTTGATGCCTTCCATGATTCCGGGGATTTCCCGGAACTGGCGCCGCACCTCGCGGACCACCGCGCCGGCGGCGCGCGAGACCGCGTTGACCGCGAGACCGGAGAACATGAATACGACAGCCGCGCCGATGAGCATGCCGACCAGGGTTCCGGGCGAGACCACCGTGGTGACGAAGGTGCGGGCACCCAACGCAGCGTCGACCGCAGCGGTGCCGGCCTTGTCGATGGCCTTGGTGATCGCGTCGGAGTAGGAACCGAACAACGCCGTCGCCGCGAGGACGGCCGTGGCGATCGCGATGCCCTTGGTGATGGCTTTGGTGGTGTTGCCGACGGCGTCCAGATCGGTCAGGATCTTCGCGCCCTCCTCGGAGACCTCACCGCTCATCTCGGCGACGCCCTGGGCGTTGTCCGAGATCGGGCCGAAGGTGTCCATGGCGACGATGACGCCGACCGTCGTCAGCAGGCCACAACCGGCCAGGGCGATGCAGAACAGCGCCACCGCAAGCGATCCCGACAGCAGGAACGCTCCGTAGACGGCGGCCGCGATGACCAGGGCGGTGTAGACCGCCGATTCGAAACCAACGGAGATACCAGCCAGGATGACGGTCGCCGCGCCGGTCAGGGAGTTCTTCGCGACGTCCTGGGTGGGCTTGGTGTTGGTGTCGGTGAAGTACCCGGTGAGCCAGAGGATGACCACGGCCAGCACGATGCCGATGATCACCGCGACGATGGCGATCACCGCGGGGTTACCGGGCAGACCGGCGACGGCCGCGACGTTCAGGTCGTTGAAGTTCTTCGGCAGGTA
The DNA here is from genome assembly GCF_040546275.1 of Nakamurella sp. UYEF19. NCBI lineage: Bacteria > Bacillati > Actinomycetota > Actinomycetes > Nakamurellales > Nakamurellaceae > Nakamurella > Nakamurella sp. UYEF19. The sequence goes on from NZ_JBEPNO010000017.1 coordinate 10,838, forward strand.
GACCAGGGCGGCTACCGCACACAGCACCGCGGAGATGGCAGCCGAGATGTAGAACGACCGATTGATGGTGGCGAGGCCACTCTCGGAGGCGCGGGCCTTGGTGATGTAGACGCCGATGATCGCGGTCAGCACGCCGATGGCGGGCACGATCAGCGGGAACACCAGGCCCTTGCCGCCGAACGCCGCACTGCCCAGGATCAGCGAGGCGACCAGCGTGACGGCGTAGGACTCGAACAGGTCGGCGGCCATGCCGGCGCAGTCGCCGACGTTGTCACCGACGTTGTCGGCGATGGTGGCGGCGTTGCGCGGGTCGTCCTCGGGGATGCCCTGCTCGACCTTGCCGACCAGGTCCGCGCCGACGTCGGCGGCTTTGGTGAAGATGCCACCGCCGACCCTCATGAACATGGCGAGCATGGCGGCGCCGAAGCCGAAGCCCTCCAGCACCTTCGGAGCCTGGTCGACGTAGGCGAGCACGACCACGGCCGCACCGAGCAGGCCGAGGCCGGTGGTGGCCAGACCGACGCTCCCACCGGTCCGGAATGCGATCTGCATGGCACGCTCGCGGCCGTCGGTGTTGGCTGCGGCGGCGACCCGGACGTTAGCCCTGGTGGCCAGCCACATGCCGGTGTAGCCGATCCCGGCGGAGAAGCCGGCACCGACGAGGAAGAAGATGCTGCGGCCGATCCGTTCACCGGTGGAGTCGGCCGGCAGGACGAACAGCAGCAGGAAGACGATCACCACGAAGACGCTCAGGGTCCGGAACTGGCGACCGAGATAGGCGGCAGCTCCCTCTTGGACCGCCTCGGAGATCTCCTGCATCTTCGGCGTGCCCTTGGCTGCGGCGAGGACGCCGAGTCGGAGCACGAAGGAGATGACCAGGGCGACGACGGCTACTACCCCGACCGCGACGACGATGGTCCGGTCACTGCCGCTCAGCGAGACGGTTGTTGAACTGCTGGCGGCCAACGACAAGTCGTTCATACGGCTCCTGATCCATTGCGCGGTGCGCATTTCGTTCGGCGCCGAGCCACGAGGCGTGGCGACCGGCGCTGGTCGACAGACAAATCCACGCCGGCGGTGAAGCCGGCGTGAGTGAGATCACTGTAGGGCAGGGGGTACGACACCCGACACGACAGGCCAGCGCAGAGTGACCAGCTGACACGATTCAGGTGACGGCCATCACACGAACGTCAACGATCGGCCGGCCGGACGTCCTGCTGAGGAAGGGCTGACCAACGTCCTGCAAAGTGCTCGCTATTGCGCGCGTTCAGCAGGACGTCAGCGACAATCGAGGTTCATCACCACGACGAGAGACGGACGGAGACAGGCCGAACACATGGAGATCGCCGGGTACCGCGACCTGACCGTGCTCGGCCGGGGCGGTTTCTCGACCGTCTACCGGGCCCTGCAGGACTCGGTCCAGCGCGAAGTCGCCCTGAAGGTGCTCGCCGTGCACATGGCCGGCGCCGACGCAAAGGCCCGGTTCAGCCGCGAGTGCGCCACCAACGGCCGGGTCGGCACCCATCCGAACATCGTCACCCTCTTCGACTCCGGGTTCGCCGACGACGGATCTCCGTACCTGGCCATGCAGCTCTGTTCCGGCGGTTCGTTGTCGGAACGGCTGCGCGCGTCCGGCCCGCTGCCGATCGCCGACGTGCTCCGGATCGGTGTGAAGATCTCGGCCGCACTCCAATACGCGCACAGCGCCGGCGTGCTGCACCGCGACATCAAACCGGAGAACATCCTGATCTCCGATTTCGGCGAGCCGGAGCTGGCCGACTTCGGCATCTCCTCCGTCGACGACCAGCGGCTGTCGACCGTCACGGCATCGTCCTTCACCATCAATCACGCCGCCCCCGAGGCGCTTGCCGGTCAGACTTCGTCGGTGGCGACCGACATCTACAGCCTCAGCTCGACCCTGTTCACGCTGGTGGCGGGGCATACGCCCTTCAACGCCCCGAGCTCGACGGCCGTCGTCGCGCTGGTCAACCTGGTGATGAACCAGGTGGCGCCGTCAACCGGTCGGGTGGACACGCCCGACTCCCTCGAACGGCTGCTCGCCTCCGGGTTGTCGAAGACCCCTGCCGATCGCCCGGTCGACGCCAAGGCGGTGGGCGCCGCGCTGCAACAGATCCAGCAGGAGCTGGGGCTGCCCGTCACCGAGTTTCCCTCCGCTCCCCCGCCTCTGACCGTGTCGCCCACCCAGACCTTCTCGGGACTGGGCCCGGCGGGGGTTCTCGGCGTCGCCGGGATCGCGGGGGCGGCCGGTGGTGTAGCCGCCGCTGGATTCCTCGGCACGGGCGCCATGCCCCCGACGGGAGCGATGCCGGGGTTCTCGACCGGCGCCATGCCGCCGACCGGTGCGCTGCCGCCGACCGGCGCTGTTCCTGGTGGTCCACTTCCGCCGACCGGACGCCGTCCGACCCTCGATACCGGTGCCCGGCCGCAGATGGGGCCGCGTGGCAGCGGCCTGACCGGTCCCGTGCCCGGTGCGGCCGCCGTCGTGCCCGGTTCCGCCGCCACCCAGTGGGGCAACTGGGCCGACGAGGTCGGCAACAACCCGACACCGGTACCGAGCCCCGCCGATGACGGGCACTTCCATCCGATCGTCCCGCCGCTCGCCGGTCCGCCGTCGAGCCGATCCACGGATCCCTCGGCAACTCCGCCGTCGCGACCCGATCGCCGGGCCTGGTGGATCCTCGGCGCCGTGCTCGCAGTCCTGATCATCGGGGGCGGCGCCTTCGTCATCGCCACCCGGAACACCTCGAGTACCTCCGGTACGGGCGCCGTTCCGCCGGTCAGTTCAGCGGCATCGTCATCCCGATCCTCCGCACCGGCATCGACCGGTAGCAGCGCTCCCCGGACCAGCACGTCGTCGTCGAGCAGGTCCTCCTCCAGCCCCACGCCGACGACCACTTCTCCGACGAGCACTGCGGCCGCCGCCACCGCGGTGATCAACTCCTTCGGATCGAGCTCTTATCCGGACGGGTCCGCGGTCGACTGCGCCACCGCGACCAGCAGCGTCGACGTCCCGATGACGTGGACCACCAGCGGTGCCACCCAGGGTTGGGTGGCGATCGACGTGCAGAACGGCGATGCGTCCACCCAGCCGCGCGACTCCAATGTGCCGACGGCGGTCGGCTCCGGGCAGGGCCCGAGTTACTCCTTGCCCTTCACCTGCTCGGAGCCGCAACACGTCTTCACCCTGACCATCGCCAACGCCGACGGGAAGAAGACCAGCAGATCGATGACGCTGCTGGCGAAGTTCCCGGAGCCGACCACCTCGCAGACCAGCGCCACGTCTTCGTCGAATTCCAGCACCCCCACCACACCGACCACACCGACCACACCGACGACGCCCACCACTCCCACCACTCCCACGACCCCGTCGAGCACCCCCACCACACCGACCACACCGACGGCGCCCACCACCCCGGCCACCAGTTCGGCCGCGAAGACTGCGACCAGCTGATCCGCCTGCGCGTCCCGGGTACGTCTGTCGGTGCGGAGCGCGACAATGGGGAATGTGATGCCTCCCGACCGCCGCAGCGACGATCTGCTCGCTGTGTTGCGACGAGGCGGCGACCCATGCGCGATCACCCACGTGGAACGACTGCCCCGCCGGCTCGGGGTGACGGCTTCGTGGCCGGAGTGGACGCCGGCAGCAATGGTCTCGGCATTGGCCCGCAAGGGTATCGAGGCTCCGTGGCGACACCAGGCGCAGACCGCCGAGCTCGCACACTCCGGCCGGCACGTCGTCGTCTCGACCGGCACGGCGTCGGGCAAGTCGCTGGGTTACCAGCTGCCGGTGCTGTCGGCACTGCTGGCCGATCCGAACGCGAACGCGCTGTACCTGTCTCCGACGAAGGCCCTCGCCGTCGATCAGCTGGCCTCGATCGAGTCGCTCGGGCTGTCCGGGATACGGCCGGCACTGTACGACGGGGACACCCCGATCGAGGAACGCGATTGGGTGCGGGCGCATGCGCGTTGGATCCTGACCAACCCCGACATGCTGCATCGCGGCATCCTGCCCGCCCATGCACGCTGGGCGCGAGTGCTCCGCCGTCTGCAGTTCGTGGTGATCGACGAGTGCCACGCCTACCGCGGCGTCTTCGGATCCCATGTGGCGCTGGTGATCCGGCGGCTTCGCCGGCTGGCCAGGATGTACGGGTCGGACCCGGTCTTCGTGCTCGCGTCCGCCACGGTGGCTGACCCCGCGGCCGCGGCGCAGCGACTGGTCGGGTCTCCCGTCGCCGCGGTGAGCCACGACAGCGCACCCAGATCCGGGGCCGATTTCGTCCTCTGGGAACCACCGGTCATGGCGGACGCCGAAGGCGAGAACGGCGCTCCCGTCAGACGTTCCGCCCCGAACGAGGCGGCCAGGATGATGGCCGATCTGGTCTCCGCGGGCGCCCGCACGTTGACGTTCGTCCGCTCGAGGCACGGCGCCGAGCAGACCGCGATGACCACCCGCCGACGCCTCGGCGACACCGACCCCGACCTCGTCGACCGGGTTGCCGCCTACCGCGGCGGCTACCTACCGGAGGAACGTCGGGAGCTCGAAAGAGCCCTGAATTCCGGCAGTCTGCTCGGTGTGGCGACCACCAACGCGCTCGAACTCGGCGTCGACATCTCAGGGCTGGACGCAGCCCTGCTGGCCGGCTACCCGGGAACTCTGGCCTCGGTCTGGCAGCAGGCAGGCCGAGCCGGACGCGGCGACCAACGGGCCCTCGTCGTCTTCGTCGCCCGTGACGACCCGCTCGATTCCTACCTCGTGCACCACCCCGAGGCGGTGTTCGGCACGCCGATCGAGGCGGCCGTCACCGACCCCGGCAATCCCTACATCCTCGGGCCGCATCTGGCCTGCGCCGCCGCCGAACATCGTTTGACCGAAGAGGATCTCGAGCTCTTCGGCGATCGCGCCCGGTCGGTGATCGATGATCTCGTCCTTCGGAAGGTGTTGCGCGCCAGGCCGGCCGGGTGGTTCCACCACGAGACCAGGCATCCGGCGGACAAGGTCGACCTCCGAGGCTCCGGCGGTGGACAGATCGCGATCGTGGAGCTCGATACCGGGCGCCTGCTCGGCACGGTCGACGAGGCCCGCGCTCCTGCGGCCGTGCACCCCGGGGCAGTGCACCTGCACCGCGGGCAGACGTATTCGGTGCTGGACCTGGACCTCGCCGCAGGCGTCGCTCTGGTGCAGGCCGACCGGCCGGAGTGGTCGACGATCGCCCGCTCCGTCTCGACCGTCGAGATCACCGAAACCCAGCAGCAGCAGGGGTATTCGGGTCCTGGCGAGTTCGTGAGCGCACGCGATACCGCGGGATCCGGCGGCCGGGAAGGCCTGGCGACCGGCGGTCGGGGCCAGTTGCCAACCGGTGGGATCCAGGTCGGTCTCGGCCGGGTCCGGGTGACCGAGCAGGTGGTCGGCTACCTACGGCGCCGTCCAGGCGGGGAACTCATCGACATGGTGCCGCTGGACATGCCGGAGCACGTGCTCGACACCCGGGCGGTCTGGTACACGATCACCAACGAGATCCTCGCCGAGGCAGGCATTCTCGAGCGCGACATCCCCGGGGCACTGCATGCCGCCGAGCACGCCGCGATCGGTCTGCTGCCGTTGTTCGCCGGATGCGACCGCTGGGACATCGGCGGACTGTCCACCAACCTGCACCCGGACACCGGTGAACCCACCGTCATCGTCTATGACGGATACCCCGGCGGGGCCGGGTTCGCCGACCGCGGGCACCAGGTGCTGGTCGACTGGCTGACCGCTGTCCGCGAGGCCGTCCGTGACTGCACGTGTGCCGCCGGTTGCCCGTCCTGCGTGCAGTCACCCAAGTGCGGCAACGGAAACCAGCCGCTGGACAAGGCCGGCGCGGTCGTCGTCCTTGATCTCGTGGTCAACGCCATGACGGCGAAACTCGTTGCCCTCACGGGTTGATCCGTCCGGCCGGTTCGGGGTGGTGGGTCTGTTCTTGGCCAGTCAGTAGCTGGTCGAGCTCGTCAGGATCGGCCTCTCGCCCGGTCGCGCCGGTCATCTTCGCAAGATTGATCCGCTGGCCCCAGGACTACACCAGCGACAAGCTGCTGTGTACCTACGGTGTCAGGGGGTCGTCACCGGCCCGGCCCTCGCATGAGCCGTAGCGTCTCCACCCCAGGCCGATGCATCGACCTGCACCTGGACCAGCAGGTCGAAACCGTCTGCTGCACAGGCAGTCAGGGATCCACCGTTCGCCCCCACCACCTGCGTTGCCCGCGCGCACGCCGCCGTCTGGCCGGACAGGATCACCGCGGCGCCGGCCAGTGCCCCGAGATCGGCAGCGTTCTCGGCCTGCTGGCGCGCCAGGATCGCTCCGCCGAACCGGATGCCAAGACCGGTCACCAGGATCATCAGGCACACGGCCAGGCAGGCGAAGATGGTGGCGACGCCGTCGTCGGTTCCCGCGTGGTACTCGTCGCTTCCGCCCGGGCCTTGATCGTCGTCAACCATCGGCGTCATCCATCGGAGATCTCGTCCTCGACGGCGGCCGTCGCGCTGGCATGTACCGAAACACCGGGCAGCAGACCACTGATCGCGCCCACTCTCACCGTCGCGGTGACCAGATCGCCATGCGCCTCCACGGACAGGACCGCCCCCGACGGGGCAATGGCAGCCACCGCCGAGGCCGCGCCGGCCGTGTCGCCGCGACCGGTCAGACGGGCGGCCTCCCGCGCGGCGTCGGCGCAGCGGAGCTGACCGATGATGCACCCGATCCCGGCCAGGCAGGCCGCAACCACGATCACCAACACGGCGAGGACCAGCGCAGCCTCGACGGTGACGCTGCCGCGGTCCGTACGGGTGTGGTGGTTGTCTGTCCCTGACCGGGAGCGGGCGGCACTCACAGCGACGTGTGCAACGCCGAATTGACCAGGCCGGTCAGCCCGGCGACCACCGAGTCGCCTGTGACGATCTTGTACAACACCGCAGCAAACGCGGCAGCGACGACAGTGCCCACCGCGTATTCCACGGTCGACATCCCCTCGTCACCAACAGGTTCCGCTGCGTCTTCTGCGGGGACGGCAGCAAGAACACATGGACCGTTGTCGGGACGGTCCAGATACTCCCACCGACGCTCCCACCGCTGATCGGCGAACCAGCGCCGAACTCTTTGCACCACAGCCACTCCCCTCTTTTCCACCGACGTCTGCCGGTGTGAAGAGCGTGGCAACGCTGGGATCGAACGTCCACGACGATTGCGAGAATGTGGACAACTCAAGGCATGGGGATAACTTGGGACGCCGGAATGGCGGCGGAGCTCAGGCCTGATCGGTCGGCATGATCTGCAGTTCGCCTACCGAGGTATGGCGAGGTCGGGTGGCGATGAAGGCAACCCCGTCAGCGATGCCCTCGGTGGCAGAGACTTCGGTCTGTTCGCAGGAGGATCGACCTACCGGGTAGCTGTGTTTTCAGATCGGTCAACGGCTGCTCCGATGGGGCAGCCGACGGCCGTTCGTACTGCTGAGGCAGTCCACTCACCTTGGGCAGCGAGCACAACCTGCACCCAGCTCGGTACCGTCGGCCGTCAACGCCCACCGGACCCCTGACCGGGGCCACGATCACTTCGATAGTGCTGGCGTCCGCCTAGGTCATCGTGCCCAGGGTCAGCCGCGACACAGCGCAGCCACTGTTTCCAAGCAGTCGGTATTCCACATCAGTCCCATGCACCAGCCGAAGTGAGACCAAACCCGCCTTCGCGCCGCCCCGGTCTAGGGTCCGAATGTGACCGAACCCAGACTGCCGATCAGTACCCCTTCCGCGCAGGGCGTCGATACCGCGGGTATCTCAGCGTTCCTCGATGCGCTCGAGGCCGACCCGGCGATCGAGCCGCACAGCCTGATGATCGTGAGGCACGGCAGCGTGATCTCCGCCGGGTGGTGGGCGCCCTACGGCCCGGATCGTGTCCACTTGCTGTATTCGCTGAGCAAGAGCTTCACCTCCACTGCAACGGGTTTCGCGGTCAGCGAGGGCCTCGTCGACCTCGACCGCTCGGTCCTGTCCTACTTTCCCGAACTCGACCACGACGTCACCGATCCGCGCAGTCGCGCTCTGCTCGTCCGGCACGTCGCGTCGATGGCCAGTGGCCACACGGCCGAAACCCTGGATCGGGCAACGGCGGAGGACTCCGTCGACCTGGTCCGCGGCTTTCTCAGGGTGGCTCCGGATTGCGATCCCGGCACGGTCTTTGCCTACAACCAGCCGAACACCTTCGCTCTCGCCGCGATCGTGCAACGCGTCACCGGGCAGCCGCTGACTTCCTACCTCCGGCCCCGGCTGTTCGAACCGCTGGGTATCGGAGAAGCGATCTGGCAGCGCGACGACTCCGGGCGTGAGATCGGTTTCAGCGGCCTTCACGCCGGGACCGACGCAATCGCCGCCCTCGGGCAGCTCTACCTCGATCGAGGAGTGTGGAAGGGTCACCGCCTGTTGGACGACGCTTGGATTGCGGAGGCCACCCGTTCCCACATCTCGACTGCCGGTGAACCGACCCCTGAATGGCAGCAAGGCTACGGCTTTCAGTTCTGGCGGTCCCGAAACGGCTACCGCGGCGACGGAGCCTACGGACAGTTCTGCCTCGTCCTGCCCGACCATGACGCAGTCGTAGCGATCACGGCCGCGACCGAGGAGATGCAACTGCTGCTGGATGCGGTCTGGCAGCACCTCCTGCCTGCCTTCGGTGACCGACCGGGCGACGGGTCGGGTGACGCAGCCCTCGCGGACAGGCTGGCCACCCTGGCACTCCCCGTCCCCGACACCGCTCCCGAACCGTCCAGCGACAGCTCGGCCTGGATGGCCACTTCGTTCTCACCCGCCGGTGGTTCCTGCGCCCCGCAGCCGACCTTGCGCTCCGTCGAGCTGGCTGTCGCCGGTGGCAGGTGGGCGCTGACGTTGGCCGAGCAAGGATCACGTCTGACCGCCGTCCTCGGCAACGACGAGTGGGCCATCTCGGACGCGAACGGTCCGGACGGCACCGTGACGCTGGCCGTCGCCGGCGGGTGGACAAGCCCCCAAAGGTTGAACGTCGAGGTCATCTTCCTGGAGACCCCGCACCGACTGGTGGTGATTTGCGACCTGTCGTCGCGGACGTTCACCGCTGCCTGGGCGACCGCCCCACTCGGCGGCGGCGCCCTGCACAGCCTCCGTGCCCCGCGCCACCACACCGGCCAGAACTGATCGACGACCCCGGTCGTCCGGCGGGGCGTCGGCGCGTCACTCCGACCGCTGCCATCACGTCGCCCATCCCGCCTTTGCACGACAAAACGCGCGCACGGATTCCGGGCTGATTCACCTTGTCGGTGCAAGAGCCAAAGAATGGTCGGGCTCTACGCGCTTGCCCACGCGAGAAGGTCTGCTACCCAGCAGTACTCCCGCGATCACCGCAATTCCGGCCGAGACCTCGATCAGGTCGACGGTCTGCCCGAATGCCACCCATGACGCGGCCACGCCGACCACCGGCACCAACATCGAGAACGGCGCCACCACACTGGACGGGTGGCGGGACAGCAGCGTGTTCCAGATCCCGTACCCGACCACGGTCGACACCAGGACGATGTAGACCAGACCGATGACGGCCGGCAGCGCCGCGGAGGTGAAGACGGTCGACAGTGAATCGCCGATGCGGCGCGGCCCCTCCACCGCGAAGGACAGCCCGAGCAGGGGGATCGGCGGCACGACGGACATCCACATGGTGAGCTGCAAGGGATTCGGCGCTTTGGCCCGGCGGGCGCAGACGTTCCCGAACGCCCAGCCGAGCGCTCCGCACAACGTCAGGACCACGGGCATCAGGGCTGCAACCTGCGACCGATGCGCTGCTATCACTCCGATCCCGATGACCGACACCGCGATCCCGATCACCTGCCGCCAGCTCAAGCGCTCGCGCAACCAGAACCCGGCGAGCACCACTGTGAACGGCGCCGACGCCTGCAGGACCAGGGATGCGAGGCCGCTCGGCATCCCCGCGGCCATGCCGAGGTAGAGAAATCCGAACTGCAGAAAGCCGAGGCCGAACCCGGTTCCGATCAGCCAACGCACCGGGATCTGCGGCCGCGGGACGAACAGGATTGCCGGTACGGCGAGCAGGCTGAATCGTACTGCGCCAAGTAGCAGCGGCGGGAAGTGTTGGAGCGCAAGCGCAGTGGCAGGAAAATTGATTCCCCAGCACACGGCGACGAACAACGCGAGCAGTCGGTCACGAAGCGGCATGACTAGATCGTGGTTGATCCAATGCTGAAGGACAAGGCCATTATCACTGCATCAACTCTGTAGGCTTCCTACATGGATCTGTCACAGCTGTCCGTGCTGCACGAGCTGGCCGAACGCGGCAGCGTGACGGCTGTCGCGGCCGCCTCCGGACGAACTCCGTCTGCGGTGTCCCAGCAGTTGAGGACTCTGCAGCGCAGCGTCGGGGTCCCGCTCGTCGAACGGATCGGTCGTGGCGTCAGGCTGACCGATGCTGGTCTCGCCTTGGCTCGCAGTGCGGCCGACATCGCGGCCGCGGTCGCCACCGCCGAGGCGATGTGGGACGCCTACCGTGGTGAACCCGTTGGTAGTGTGCGTCTTTCATTCTTCGAGTCAGCCGGTGAGTGGCTGATCGCCGGACTGCTGACCCGCCTGCGCGCATTCCCGGGGATCAAACTCGAATTGACCGACCTCGATGTTGCCCAGGATCGCTTCGCCTCGCTCACCGGCGATCACGACATCGTCATCGCCCATCGATCCGACGACATCCTGCCGCCCGACCGTTCCAGCGTGACCGTCATCGCCCTCGCACGCGAAGCCCTGGACGTGGCTCTTCCGCTGGACCACTCCATGGCCACCCGACCCGAGGTTCGCCCGACCGACGTGATCGACGAGCCGTGGATCTCCGCCCCTGAGGGTTTCCCGATCGACCGGGTACTCAACGCCCTGGCCGCGCAGGCCGGGCGTCCGGCCAACATCGTGCACCGCACGACGTATCTGCCACTCACCGAGAAACTGGTCGCGGCGGGACACGGCATCGCACTGCTGCCCCGACACACGACCAGCCAACGCGCCGCCGGTCGGTTCCGCCTCGTTCCGTTGGCCACGATGCGCGCCGGCCGTCAGATCGAGGCACTTCTGCGTCCGGACAAGGCCGCGCGCCTGGCGGTGCAACTCGTCGCCCGAGAACTCCAGGCGGAGGCAGAGGCGCTCGTGGAGCGCGGAGAGACGCCGTGATCACAGCTTTCCGGGCTCGCAAGGTTTCGTACCAAGGGCGAGATGTGGCGGGTGGGCCCACACCTCGATCTAACGGACCTCCGGATCAATCCGCCGCAGGTCGCCCGGACCGGACGTCACGATCTGGTCTGCGCCCACCAGGGCACACAGATACACGCTGACATCGACGACGTCGCGCCGGTCGACTCGAGGCCGTCATCGGTCGAGGTCCCCGGCTCGGACGTGGCATCCAGCTCCGGCTCGACCACGCCCCCGGTCCCCGGTCTGCCGGCCGGCGACCGCCGCCTTCGGGGCGATGTCCAGAGCGTGGCGATCGACGTAGTCGAGTGCATGCCGGACCGCCCCAAGGCTGACCACCGTGTCGCCGAGCTTGGACGCGAACAGCTTCGGTGGAGTCTCGGTGGTTGCGGCAAGGAGCGCGGTGACGTCGTCGATCAACGTTGCCGCCGAAGTGGCCACCGCGCCGCAGATGATCACCACCTCCGGGTTCAACAGGGAGGCCAGCGTTCCCACGATCTTGGCCAATCTCAGGGACAGGCGAGCGATGACCTCCGTGGCCACCATGTCCTCCCGGTCCGCCGCAGCGAACACCATCTCCGCTGACAATCGGACTGGGTCACCGTTGCACATACCCTGCAGCAGAGTTTCCCGGCCACTGGCGATGGCCTCGCGGGCCCAGCCAACGGCGACCTGAACGATTCCGCCCGCATGTCCGACTCCTTCGACGTGGTCGAGGTAGGCCATCTCACCGATACCGCCGCGACTCCCGTGGAGAAGTCGCCCTGACTCGGTCACGCCGGCGCCGAACCGCTCACCGGCCAGGAGGGCCACCACGTCGCCCAAACCCTGACCGTCTCCCCAGCAACGTTCCGCGAGGACCGCAAGGTTGGCGTCGTTCTCCATCTGCACGTGCCAGCCGTGTCGAGCGCCAAGTTCGCTGCGAGCGTCGATGCCGACCAGCCGCCAGAAGTCGTTGGTGTCGAGGATGTCTCCGTCGCGATCTACCGGAGCCGGCACTCCGACAGTGACGGCGAGCACCTGATGATCACCACTGTGCTGGCCGTCGGTTCGCTGGTGATTCTCGTACCCCTGTACTTCATCCTGGCCATGTCGCTGAAATCCGGTGCATCCAGCGACGCCAGCGCTGGATTCGCCCTACCGTTATCCCCGGCGTTCGGTAATTTCGGCAAGGCTTGGGAAATGGTGAACGCCCCGACCGCGTTCACGTGGAGCGTCCTGATCAGTGCCATCGCGGTCGCCGGAAATATCGTGCTGCCGGCGATGGTTGCCTGGGCGGTGGTTCGGAACTGGGAATCAAGACTCTTTCGGGGCATGTTCTACTACCTGCTCGCCGCGATGTTCATTCCATTCACGGTATTGGTTCTGCCGCAGATCAAGTTGATGGCAACGCTGCCGCCACCTTCCGAGTTTTCCCCCGGATCGTTTTCCCCTGTTGAAGCCGATGGCAGCGACGATCGGCATATTCTCGTTCCTGCCATCCTGGAACGACTACATGATGCCGTCGCTCATCATCGCAAACGTCAAGATGCAGACCCTTCCAGTCGTGCAGGCCTCGTTCAATAATTCCCTGGTCCAGGACATCAACGTCGCTTTCGCCTCTTACGCGCTGGCGATGATCCCGGCGGTCATCGGGTATCTGGTCGGCCAACGGTGGATCATTGCCGGGGTCATGCGCGGTGCCATCAAATAGGGCTTCTCCTCGTGCTGGCCTGTTCGGAGCGCCAACGCTCGAGCAACTGCTGTCATCAAGACCGGCGCTCGCCTGCGACTTACTGCTTGCCTGGTCACCAGAGGCACATCGAGCGGAAGACCAATGCGGATGCTGTCGTCCGGCTGAACAGTCAGATCGGCCGGGCAGGTGTCGCGCTTCGATCGGCACCCCGTGCTGATCGATCGAGCAGGGCATCGCTCCCCGCAGTGCATGCGGTCTGGACCAGATCGTCGGCCCGATGCCAGTCGCGGGTGAACAGATTGGCGGTTCGACGGAGCGAGGCGCCCCGATCAGTCGACGCCGGTCGCAGACTTTCGAGATCTCGGCCCGGTATCGCCGGCGCTTTCCGGGCGTGGCCGATCTATTCTCGAGGGAACGGGTAGGGATGTGAGTCGACATGAACGCAGGCGGCGCGGCGGTGGCCACCACCGAGAGGCTCATGGGTCACGCCACTGGACCGATACCGGATCGACTGCGGGGCGACCCGGATCTCCCCGCGGTGCTGGTCGGCGTCGTACCGGCGGTTCATGCTCATCCGTCCGAATCCGGCGTTGTGGGTCGTATTTCTGACGTTTTCGACCGGGTCTGCTTGATGGTCACCTTCGTGCTGTGGGTGGTGCTCCCGGTGCTCGGAATCATCGGCCTGATCGCCGGCCGCTGACGGTCGGCGGGGGGCTCGCTACTTGGGCATGGCATGCTGTAGGGCAGACGCCGATCGAGGCGTCGACCGACCGGTCGTGTCCAGGCGTTCCTCAGCAGATCAGGCGCCGGTCACCCACGCCGAAGGCGCCCCGAATTCGGACCGATCGCTTCGCGCGCCATCACGGGCATCTCTCACCGGCACCATCGCATCCACCTCAGAAAGCAGAACGTGACCTCTCAGCACCATGCATCAGACGGCTTCTCCCCGCTGTTCTCCAATGCCACCTCCGAGCATGCCTCCCGGACCCACCAGCCCAGTGACCCCACCTCCGCGCAGAAGCGGTCGGAACCCAACGGGGACCACCACCTCAAGTTCGTCGACCCGGCCGACTCGGCTTCCACCGGCGCCTGATCTGCGCCGACCGCCGGACGGGCCCAGCCACACAGGGCGGTGTCCTCGGCCGCCCGACCATCTCGGTATTCCCTGCTCTACATCTGTGGTCGTGTCCGGCGAACGCCGTTAGCCTGCGGTGATGCAGATCCGGATCGGCGAGGTGGTGTTCCACTACGTCGAGCACGGGACCGGTCTACCCGTGGTCTTACTCCACGGCGCCGGTGTCGATCACCGCGAGACCGAGGCCTGCTTCGAACCGGCCCTCCGACCTGTCGATGGAATGCGACGGATCTACCCTGACCTCCCCGGCATGGGGCGGACGAACGCTCCGGATTCCCTGAGTAGCGCCGACGATGTCGTCGACCTCCTGCTCGAATTCTCCGACCAGGTCAGCGCCGGGGCGGCACACCTCCTCATCGGTCATTCGGCGGGCGCGTACTTCGCGCAGGCCATGGCGACGCGCAGCCCAGGGCAGGTCGCCGGTCTCGCGCTCGTCTGCCCGTTGCTGGCGGAATCGCGCGACATCCCACACCACCGTGTCGTTGTTGGATCGGGTGGTCTCGGCGACGAGGACTTCCGGAGCTACTTCGTCATCCACACCCCCGACATGCTGCAACGGTATGAAACGTACGTCGCCCCCGGCGCAGCTCTCGCAGACCAGGCTGCACTGGAGCGAATCGGCGAAAGATGGTCCCTGACCGCAGATCCTGGCCCGGCCTACGCCGGCCCGACGGTGATCGTGGCGGGACGGCTGGATTCGACCGTCGGCTATGCATCCGCCATGGATCTCGTCCACCACTACCCGCACGCCTCGCTCGCGGTGGTCGACGACGCGGGACACGCCCTCCCCCACGAGCAGCCCGAACTCCTGCGTGCCCTGCTCGCCGAATGGCTTGTGCGCGTCGAGCGCTCGTCGCCCTGACCCACCGATCGTCATCACGGAGGCCTTTGATGCTTGATGTGTTCAAGTCGGTCGGATTCCTGGGATTCGATGTCTTCGGCACCGTGGTGGACTGGCGGTCAGGGGTAGCGCGGGCGGCTGAACCGTTCCTGCGCAAGCACTCTCTCGAGGTCGACCCGCTTCAGTTCGCCGACGAATGGCGCTCGCTCTACCAGCCCGCGATGCAGCGCGTCCGTTCCGGAGAACGTCCGTGGGTCAAGCTCGACGTCCTCAACCGCGAGAACCTCGAGACCGTCCTACGCCGGCACCAGGTGGACTTCGGAGCCATCACCGGCGCCGAGCTCCGCGAGCTGAACACCGCGTGGGAGAAACTCGATCCCTGGCCGGATTCGGTCGAGGCCCTACGTGTCCTCAAGGGGAGGTTCGCGATCGGCCCACTGTCGAACGGGCACATCGCGGGCATGCTCAACCTGGCCCGTTTCGGCGGGCTGCCCTGGGACGTCATCACCGGTGCGGAGATCGCCCACAACTACAAGCCGATGCCGCAGACCTATCTCGAATCGGCTGCTGCAGTGGGGCTTCCACCGCAGCGGGTCAGCATGGTCGCGGCGCACAACGACGACCTCACCGCCGCGCGCGCCGCCGGCCTGCGCACCGTCTTCATCCGCCGGCCGTCCGAGCACGGCCCGAACCAGATCACGGACCTAAACGCAACCGACAACTGGGACGTCGTCGCCGAATCCCTGATCGAAGCCGCCGAGCTGCTGGTCGGCAGATGATCTCGGCATCAGACGAATGCCGCAGAGCAACGAGGTCCAGATCACGGCAAACGGTCACACGGTGATCAACAGGTCCCTGATGAGTCCGGCCGGATCGAGGGTGAAGACATTGCGGAGGTCGACGCGGCCGCCCGGGAAGTCCCCTTCCACTCGGATCACCACCGTGACCTGCTGATCCGACCGGTCGGCGGACAGCTGCGTGGAGGTTGTGGTGAACTCGCCGGCCGGCCCGCCCAGCCAACCGGCGATCTCTGCGCGGCCGCGATAGGTCTGCCCGTCATCGGTGACCTGAGCGCCCGGAGCGAAAAGATCTACCACGGCAGCGTTGTCGTCACGATCCATGAGGTCGAAGTAGTCGACGACCACGGCGGGTAGATCTGTGCTGGTCTTCATCAGGGTGTCCTTCTGTTGGCGACGCTGGTTCAGATGGTGGAAAAGGTGCCGCCGTCGACGGTGATGTCGTCCTCGCTGATACCGCGGGATTCGGCGATGCGCCGGGCCAGACCGTTCGCTCCGGGGCTCTGGGTGCCGCCCGGCGAGACGGTGTTGACGCGGATTCCCTGTCCACCAACGTCGGGCCGAACACCTTGGCACCTGGACGCCACCGGTGACCAGCCGCCCCCCAGGCCGAACGAGCCACGGCCGCCCGGGCGAAGTCACGAACGATCAAGATCTCCAGCTCCCACGTCGCGATGTCTCGAGCCACCCGAAGCGGGTCAGCGATCTCATTCTCGTTGCTGCAGGTGCTGCTGACCGCGGGAGCTGCTCGCCTCGGTCATCCGCATCGACCGGCCGTCGAGGCCTAGCCGAGGAGGTCGAGCCGGGCGAGTTGCGCATCCGTCAAGTTGATCTCGGCTGCGGCAGCGGAGTCGGTGATGGAGGAGGCCCGTTTTGCACCGGGGATCGGGATGACCACCGGCGACTGCGCCAGCTCCCAGGCCAGGGCCACCTGCTGCGCACTCACCGACAATTCGTCGGCGACCGCCGCGAACGCGGGATGCTTGTCAGCCAGTTCCTTGGCATCTCCGAGACCACCGAGCGGGCTCCAGGGCAGGAACGCCAGGCCGAGCTCCTCGCAGACGTCGATCTCGGGCCGACTGGACCGGAAGGCGGGCGAGAACTGGTTCTGGACACTGACCAGAGCGTCACCCAGAACGCCATGAGCCAATCGGATCTGGGCCGGATCGACGTTCGACAGCCCGATCATCCGGACCTTGCCGGACGCGTGGATCTCGCGCAGGGTCCCGACGATCTCCTCGAACGGCACAGCTGGGTCCGGACGATGGTGCTGCCACAGCGTGATCTGCTCGACACCCAACCGTCGCAAGCTGTCGTCGACGGCCGAGATCAGGTGACCATGTGATCCGTCGATCCCCCAGCCGCCACCCTCGATCCGCGTGTGACCACCTTTGGTGGCGAGCACGACCTGGTCGCGGACCCCGAGCTCGTCGAGCAGACCGGCGATCAGCGACTCGTTGGCGCCCTGGGTGTCTGCGCCCAGTTCTTCGCCGGGTCCGTAGGCGTCTGCCGTATCGAAGAACGTGACGCCGGCGTCGAGAGCAGCCCGCACCGTCCCGACGAGTTGCTCGCGGGGTTGCGTTCCGGTCTGGTCGAAGGTCATCAATCCGAGGCCGATCGCGCCCACCTGCAGGCGTCCGACGGTGTCATTGCCGATCTCACGTGTTCTCACCACGATGCGTTACCCATCACGACGACCCACGAATCAGGCCCCGGCGATCCTGGACAGCTCAGATCGACCTGCAGCATTCATGAGGCCGGCCGCGGTCAGCATGCACACCAGGACTTTGGTACCAGGGTAAGCAAGAATGAATACCCCGGTCCAAACTTCTCAAACGTGCAAATTTTCGAAGCCTGCCGTCGGCTTCGCCGGGGCGCAGCAGGTCGGGCAACGACGGCACAAACGGGTGACCTGACCTCCCGTTAGTAACGCAAAGTGTGCCCCTACGGCGTCCTGGGCCCGGGCCCTCGTTAGTCGGCGTAAGTGATCGGGGGAGGCCTCGAAGTTCTTTAGGCCAAACGGTGCGGAGTCGCCGAAGGGCGGCTATGGTTCGGGGGTCAATTCGGGCAGTACAGGGAGGGTGCATTATGCAGAGCAGCAAATTGTCCCGGGGGATGGGAGTGGCGACAGCCGTTGTGTTGATGGCGGCCGCGGGAATGGTGGGGGCCAACACGGCGTCAGCCGATCCGGCTTCACCCTCGATCACACCGACCGCCGTGGGCGCCGCACCGTCAGTCCCGTCGACTGCGAAGACGGTGGGCGTTCTACCGGCAACGACCAGCATTGATGCCACCGTCACGCTGAAGCCGGCGGATGCCGGCGCGCTCGAGAGTTATGCGACAGGGGTGTCCACTCCCGGCAACGCGCTCTACCGTCACTACCTGAGCGCCGCAGAGTTCGCCGAGAAGTTCGGAGCACCGTCGTCGACCATCGCTGCGATACGTTCCGCACTGCTGGCGGACGGATTGAATCCCGACGAGGTCAGCGCCAATCATCTGTCCATCCAGATCCACGGAGCGACAAGCACTTTCGCTTCCGCGTTCGGTACTTCGTTCAAGCAGTACCGGCTCGCCACCGGCCGGGTGGCCTACGCCAACACCAGTGCTCCAAAGCTGGCGGCGTCGGTCGCGTCGGGCGTGCAGGGCATCATCGGTCTGGACAACCTGGTGCTCGACCATCCGCAGATGTTGAACAAGGTCAAGAGGTCTGCGTCCGCGCCGATGGCGCCCTCCCCGCACGTGGTGACCGGCGGACCGCAGCCCTGCGCGGCGGCAGTGACCGCAGGCCCGCTCAACGCCGCCTACACGGCTGATCAGCTCGCCGTCGCCTACCAGCTGCCCGGCCTGTACGCGTCGGGTTCGTTCGGCGCCGGCCAGGTCATCGCCATGTACGAACTCGAGCCGAACCTGGTCAGCGACATCGCCGCTTACCAAAGCTGTTACGGCACCGCAGCGCCCATCAGCTACGTCACCGTCGGGGCCGGCTCGGGCACCGGAGCCGGCGTCGGTGAGGCCTCCCTCGACATCGAGAATGCCATCAGCGTCGCGCCGAAGGCATCCCAGCTCGTCTACCAGGGCCGCAACGGTGGTAGTGGCCCGTACGACACCTACAACGCCATCATCAGTCAGAACCGTGCGACGATCATCTCCACCTCGTGGGGCGGGTGCGAGGCGGACCGCGATGCGGCCTACCTCGGCGCGGAGAACACCCTTTTCCAGGAAGCGGCCATCCAGGGTCAATCGCTGTTCGACGCGGCCGGTGACCTCGGATCCCAGGACTGCGGAGACAACCGGCTGTCGGCCGACGACCCCGGTGGGCAGCCGTTCGTCACGGTTGTCGGCGGCACGAAGTTGACCAACCCCACCGCGACCACCCCCACCGAGATCATCTGGAACGAGCGGGCGAAGTCCGAGGGAGCCGGCGGAGCCGGTATCTCGAAGTTCTTCAAGATGCCGGCCTACCAGAGCGGCGCTGCCGCAGCGCTTCATGTCATCAACGCCAATTCCAAGGGCACCACCTGTGCCGCCCCGGCCGGTAGCTACTGCCGTCAGGAACCGGATGTGTCCCTGGTCGCCGATCCGGAGACCGGATACCTGGTGTACCAGAACGGTTCCTGGGCCGGAGCCGGCGGTACGAGTGGTGGCGCACCATGGTGGGCAGCCTTCACTGCGCTGACCAACTCGTCGCCGACCTGCGCCGGCATCAACGTCGGATTCGTCAACCCGACGTTGTATTCGGTCGCCGGAGCGGCCTACTCGGCGAACTTCACGGACATCACTTCGGGTAACACCGACTACACCGGCACCGCAGGTGGGCTCTACCCGACGGCGGTCGGCTACGACATCGCGTCCGGTCTGGGTACGCCCAAGGGCACGAGGCTCGCCTCCTCGATCTGTGGCGGCGCTGCATCGGTTCCCAGCCCGGTGACCGGTGCCTACCAGGCACTCTCGCCCGCTCGCATCCTCAACACGAAGATCGGACTCGGCGGCCAGACGATCCCGGCCAACTCGTCCATCACGCTGGCTGTGGCCGGTCGGGGCGGAGTCGCGCCGGTGTCCGGACTCCTGGGTCAGCCAGGAACCGGACCGAGCGCCGTCGCGATCAACTTCACCGCGACCAACTCGGTGGCCGACGGGTACCTGACGGTCTACCCGACCGGGTCAGCCAAACCGGTCACCTCGAACCTCAACTTCACCGCCGGCCATGACGTCGCGAACACGACGATCGCAAAACTCGGCACCGGCGGCGATGTCACGATCTTCAACGGCGGAACCCGTTCGGTCGACGTGATCGCCGACGTCGCCGGCTACTACGTCGTGGGGGCCAACCCGGTCGCGCCGCTGACGCCCGGGGCCTACCAGCCCCTGGCCAATCAGGCGCGGCTCCTCGACACCCGGACCCTGGGCGCTGCCGGCAAACTCACCGGGCAACAGGCCCGGGTGGTCAAGGTCGCCAACGTCGCCGGCGTGCCGGCCAACGCCGCCTCGGTGGTGCTGACGGTGACCTCCACCAACGCCACCGGGAACGGACACCTCCGGGTGTTCCCGAACGGCAGCGCCATCCCCTTCGCGTCGAACGTGAACTTCAGCAAGGGCAGGACGGTCGGCAACGAGGTCATCGTCGCACCTGGCGCGAACGGCAACGTCACGATCTACGACGGTGGTCCCTCGGGCACCACCGACCTCCTGGTCGACGTGGTCGGCTACATCGCAGGAGGCACGGTCCCGGCCTCGACCCCCGGGCTGCAGAAGACAGTAGCTCCGAAGCGAATCTTCGACACCCGTAGCAAGACCGGAACCACCACCGCGGGCAAGCTCGCCGCCGGCGGTATCAGGGTGATCAAGATCGTGGGTGTCGCCGGAGTCCCCAGTACGGCACGCGCCGCCATCATCACGGTGACTGCCACCAACGAGAGCAAGACCGGATTCGCCACCGTGTACCCCGGCCGCAATCGGCCGGCGGCGTCGATCCTGAACTTCCTGGTGAATACCGATGTCGCCAATGTGATGATCACGCCGATCGGAACCAACGGGACGATCATGGTCTACAACGGGTCGGCCGGTCCGACGGACCTGGTCGTCGACATCTCCGGGTACATCACCGGACCCAGCGTGGGGTAGTCGCAGCCGGCAACATCCACGACCGTGCCCCGGTCCTGTGGTCTGGTTCCAGACCTCAGGACCGGGGCACACTGGTGCCCGGACCTCGATACCCCGCCGCCAGGCAGCCCGCGGCGGCCGACCGGTGTGCAACCTCGGCGGCGGCTACTGGCATGAATGTCATCGCGAAGTTCCTGTCCCAGATTGAGACGGCCGGATGGCCCGGTGTGGCCGCACCATGACGGGCTCCAGCGATTCCGACTCGACCACACCCCTAGGCAGGCACATTCCTACCCGGGCCAACACCACTCAGCCAATGGAGGCTCCGATGAAGGCACTCGTCTATCACGGTCCGGGCAAGAAGTCCTGGGAGGACGTTCCGGACCCGACGATCCAGCAGCCCACCGACGTCATCGTGCGGGTCGACACCACCACCATCTGTGGCACAGATCTGCACATCTTGGCGGGCGACGTCGAGGCGGTCACCGAGGGTCGCATTCTCGGCCACGAGGCGGTAGGTACTGTCAGCGAGATTGGTTCTGCGGTGAGCGGTTTCGCCGTTGGAGACCGAGTGTTGGTGCCGGCTGTCACCAAGTGCGGACGGTGTGAATACTGTCAGCGAGGCATGCCGTCGCACTGCCAGACCGTCGGCGGCATCGGCTGGATCTTCGGCCACCTGATCGACGGCACCCAGGCGGAATACGTCCGGGTCCCCTATGCCGACACCTCTTTGTATGCGGTTCCGGAGAGCGTCACGAACGAGCAGGCCATCTTCCTCGCGGATTCGCTGCCAACCGGCTACGAGGTCGGCGTGCTCGCCGGCGGCGTGAAGCCGGGCGACACGGTCGCCGTGGTCGGCGCCGGCGCGGTCGGACTGGCCGCGATCCTGACCACCGGTCTGTTCGGTGCCTCGAAGGTGATCGCCATCGACTCCAACAAGTTCCGTCTGGAGAAGGCTTTCGAGATGGGCGCGACCGACACGGTCGAGGTCGGGCCGAATGTCGTCGCCGAGGTCCGGGCGATGACGGATGGTCTCGGCGTCGACGTCGCCATCGAAGCGGTCGGCTATCCCGAGACCCTGCTGACTGCAGCAGCTCTCGTACGACCGGGCGGTACCATCGCCAACATCGGCGTCCATGGTGCGCCGGTGTCGCTTCCGATGCAGGAGATGTGGATCCAGAACATCACGCTGACCATGGGCCTGGTGGACACGGTGTCGATTCCGACCCTGCTGAAGATGGTGGCCAGTGGACGGATCCAGTCGGAGAGGATGGGCACCCACACCTTCACCTTCGACCAGATCGACGAGGCCTACGACGTCTTCAAGAACGCGGCCGCGAACTCGGCCCTGAAGGTGATCATCACGCCGTGAAGGACGGAGATCGGAGGTCCATCGCCGGCGATGACGCCGATTCGCTGCGAAGGTCCGTAGGGTGCTGGGCATGTCCGATGGATCGACTGGATCGACGACCCCACCCAGCACCGACAATCGACGCGTACAGCGACATTCAGCGGTCCTCGTCATTGCATTGGTCGTGGTGCTCATCGCCGGCGTCGTCACGGCGCTGCTGAGCAGGGTCGGCGGCGCGCCGACAATCTCGTCGCCACCGGTGCAGTCGATTGCTGTTCCCAGTTCGAGCGAGGTCGCCAACGCCCTCCGGGCCGAACTCGTCGGCAGCTACTGGTCGATTGCCACCGTGGCCGAAGGTTCTGTCTCCGCGTCACTTTCTGTGGGCTCGACTGACTACCTGGATGTCCGGTTCGAGGAGGACGGTACCGCGCAGGTGACCTACGCCTGCAGCTCCTCGACCGTGCCGTGGCAGACGTCGAATCAGGCGTTCACGCTCGACGCCGTCAGCTTGAAAGGGAAAGCCTGCCCGCGCACCGGCGGTGCGCCGAGTGCGGCCACTCCCCATTTGGCAGCGGCGGTCAAGAACATGTCCGCCGGGCAGACCGCAGGCCACCTGGACGGTAGAAGCCTGGTCCTCCGGGCCGGCGGCTCGGTCCTGGTGTTCGCCCGCGACGGCACACTCCCGCTGTCGGCCGACAAACCGGTGGGCGACCCCGTAGAGCGTGCGGCGGCGCTCTGGCAACATTTTCCGGTAGATTCCCGCCCCCGACCGGTGGTGCTCGCATCTCCGGCCGTCAACCGACCGACCAACCACCTGCCCCGCGGCCGGGACGAGAACGCCTTCGTGGCCGGTCGTGTCACCCTTTCCGTTGGCGTCCCCAGCACACCCGTGGGCATGGACGGCTACCCGGTCCTCAGCGCCCGGGACGCAGTCGCCCAACTGGCGGATCCCTCGGAGAGCTCGTCGAAGGATTCGTTCGTGCACATCACAGGCCTCCAATTGATCAGGCACCCGTTCGGGACAGACCGGGGCCAGATCTCCCTACCCACCTGGAAACTCGTCCTGGCAGAGACGGCCGAGCCGGTCTACGTCCTCGCCGTCGCTGCCTCCGGGAGATTTCCCGCCACCATGACGGATGACCCTTCGATCGGCGGCACCGCCTACGTCACCGCGGATGCCAGGTCACTCTCCCTACCTTTCGAGCCCACGCATGTGTCGACCGGAGGCTGCGACCCGAACTACACCTCCATCTTCGCATCCAGGGAAACCCCGACGGCGGTCGTCCTCGCCGTCACGTTCCACTTCGGGCCGACGGCCGCCGGTTGCGGGGACGACTTCTACGCGGCGTTCAGCGGATCCGGGCCGGACCAGCCCGGCGTCAAGACCCTGCATCTGGCCGTACCACTGGGCAACAGGGTCGTCGTGGATCAGTCGGGGAACCCGTACTTCCTCTCCACCTGGTGAACTATCGACCTCGCTCCTGCCGCGGTACCTGAGGTCAGGTCGGGGCAACCTCCGGGACGGCGCGGCCCAGGAAGTCGCGCATGGTCTGCTGGAACAGCTCGGCCTCCTCGAACTGTGGTGAGTGGCCGGACTTCTCGAAAACCACCAGTTCGGCATTCGGGATCAGCGCCGCGATCGTCTCCGACGACGACACCGGCGTCACCCAGTCAGCGCGGCCGACGGTCACCAGGGTGGGGCAGGTGACGGATCCGAGCAGTGGTTTCAGGTCGTAATCCGGCACGTTGTGCTGGAAGCACCAGTTGTGAGCCTCGTGACGGTAGATGCCGGCATCGACCCGGGCGGCTGAGGCCACCGGGTCGTACTCGAAGTCGTACAGCGGAATCATCTCGGCCCACCGGGCCTTGAGATCGGCGTCGTCGTAGATGTTGCCACTCCAGTAGCGGTCGAAATGCTCCCAGTTCAGCTGCACCCGGGTCTGGGTGCGGGCGTTGTCCATGGCGATGTCCAGGTTGCTGCGGTCGGCGGAGGTGTCCCGCAGGATCATCGCCCGAACCCGGTCCGGGTAGCGGAGCGCATACTCCATCGCGATGAAACCGCCGTAGGAACCACCGGCCACCACGACCTTCTCGACACCGGCCCATTCGCGTAGCGCATCGACATCGGCGGCCCACTGTTCGTGAGAATAGGGCGGAACCGCCTCGCTCAGACCACATCCGCGAGAATCGAAGACGATGACGCGGAATAGATCCGACAAGGGCCCGAAGGTGGATTTCGGTTCAGCCAGCGATCCGATTCCGCCCCCGCCGTGGTGGGCGATCAGGACCGGCGCATCGCCGTCACCGAGCACCTCGACGTTCAGGCGGGCACCGTTGATGTCCACGAACACTTCTCACTCCTTCTCTCGTGCGACGGTCTCGACCCAGTCGAGCACGATCTGCTCCAACACATCCAGGGGAACGGCAGCGTTGCCCAGCACCGCTCCGTGGAACGCCCGGATGTCGAAATCCGAGCCGAGCCGTTCCTGGGCGACCCGGCGTAGGCGCAAGATCTCCCTCCGCCCGATCATGTAGGCCAGAGCCTGCCCCGGCCAGGAGATGTAACGATCGATCTCGTTGCGGACATTCGCCGCGGTGGTCGCGGTGTTGTCCCACATGAACTGCACCGCTTGCGCTCTGGACCACCCGAAGTGGTGCATCCCGGTGTCCACGACCAGACGGCAGGCCCGCAGGGCATCGAACGACAGCATGCCGAGGCGGGACAGATCCGAGGTGTACAGCCCCATCTCGTCTGCCAGTCGCTCGCAGTACAGGCCCCAACCCTCGATGTACCCGCACACCTCGGCGTCCAGGAACCGCCGGAAGTCGGGCAGGTCAGTGAGCGTCTGCGCCGAAGCGATCTGCAGGTGATGCCCGGGCGTGCTCTCGTGGAACGCCAGTGCCTCGTACTCGTAGGCAAAACGTTCCTGCGGCTCGGCCGTCAGCACGCAGTGCGCGCCGGGCCGCGAGCCGTCGCCCGCCGGCGGTCGGTAGTACGCCAACGCGGCGTTACCCGCCTCGATCGGGTTGATCTCCTCGATGATGCAGTCGGCGATGTCGAACGGCGGAAACCACTGTGCACGAACGGCTTCGGCTCGCGCGAGCGCATCGGCGACCGTCGTCACGATCTGGGACCGATCGGTGAACCGCAGCGACGGATCGTTGCGCAGCCGCTCGAAGATCTCCGGGAGTACGTCGGTGCCCAGCACTTCCGCACCGAGTGCCTGCCACTCCTGACGAAGTTCGGCGAGGCAGTCCAGCCCGATCTGGTGGATCTGCTCGGCCGTCAGGTCGGTGGTCGTGTGCCGGCGGATCGCCGCGCGGTAGCCCTCCTCGCCACCGGGCACGAACCGGATGCCCACCCGGTCGTCCGGACGGGCCACCGGCAGCAGTTCGTTCTCCAGAGCTGCGAGCAGTCGGCGCAGCGCGGGCCGGACCGATTCCGCGAGAATGGTGCTCGCCCGTTCCCGGAACGGCTCGAACGTTGTCCCGCCGGTCAGGAGCGGACCCAGCAGCGTGTCCTTCTCGCCCGGTAGGGCCAGGTGGCCCTTGATCTGATCAATTGCCTGGCCGACCCCGACGCGGGTCGGTAGTCGGCGTTCGGCGGCCGCGAGGCGGTAGCGCTCCACCACCGCATCCAGGAAGGCGGGAAGGCCCCGCAACCGCGTCACGTAGTTCTCGGCAGCATTCGCGTCACCGACGGATGCGGTCGGGATCGACATGAACATCATCGCCTGCGGTGACGAGTAGGCGTCCGCCGAGGCGCACTCCCAGAGGCTGTGCTCCAGATCCGACCGGGCCCCCCAGGCGAGTCTGGTCAAGACCGCGGCATTGATGCGGTCGGGTTCGTTCAGATCCCCGATATCAATTGCTGCCAAGCGCCTTTCGATCTCGGCGATCTTGGCGATGGTCGCCGCTGAGCCCTCACGACTGGGGTCGGGGACCAGGTGGTCGAACCCGGCGACCCCGAGCTGGGTTGCGTTGAACGGGTCGCCGGTGTGCTGGACCTGGAAGAATTCCGCACTCAGCCGGGCCAGTTCTGCGTTCGATTCGCCGTTCATGCTGTGATCCCTTCACCGATCCCGCGGCGCCTGGCCACGATGGCCATCACCCGTTCCATCTCGTTGCCGACGATCATCAGACCCTCGTCCACCCCCATGCCCGGTTTGGCGAGCACCTGCCCGGCTCCGCAGGCCATCGCGACGTGCGCGGTGATCTGGGCGGACCGGTCGGTCTCGGTGCAGGTGCCGCCGCAATAGGCGACCAACCCGTTTCGCCTCACCAGCATCAGTGCCTCCACCGTCTGGTCGATGCCGCCCAGGTCGGGCATCTTGACGTGGATGACGTCGGCAGCGCGACATTCGACGAACAATTCGATGTCGGCCAGTGTGTTGCACCATTCGTCGACTGCGATCCGCACGGTCGACCCGAGCCGCTGCAATTCGGCCTTCAGCGCGACGTAGGTCGAGATCTGCGCCTCCCGCCCGCCGGCGTCCATCGGATGCTCGATGGTCAGTTGGAAGGGTGCCGCCAGTCGGCCGAGACCCGAAAGATACTGTGCCACCGCTGGAATGCTTCCTCCGAAGGCGGCACCGATGGTGCCGTAGGTGTCGAAGTGCAGCTGCGGGAAGTAGTCCGCTGACGGCCTCAGTTCTCCGATGCGGCCGACCAGCCAGGTCAGGTACTCCTCGAGGAGTTCACCCTTGACGCCGAGTTTGGTCTCGACATTGTTGATGAGCCCGTGCGGCAGCACGTCGACCTGCTTGAGAATCATCTTCTCGGCGTTCAGAAAGCGCTCGTCGCCGGTCTGGGCGAAGATCGGAATCGGGGCCAACTCGACACCGGTCCGATATTCCCGGCAGAGGACCTCGGCCATCGTGACCCGATCACGGTGGGAGACGGCGTCGAGCAGCGCCTGGCTGACGCCGTAGCGAATGGCCGTGTGCAGCGCAGCACCACTCGACATCCGGTACTGCTGCAGCTGTCCCGCCATCTCGCGGAACGAGCTCAGCTCCGCGCCCATCAACAGGGGGCCGAGATGCCGGTGGACGTCCTGGGCCGCACTGGCAGCGCTGAAGACGGGATCACGTCCGCCGGCGCCGCTGTACTGCGAGACGGCGCAGTCCCCGTGCGCGATCGAGCCGTCGTCGAGGATCAGCAGCACCGACAGAGCCTCACCGGCCTGACGGATCGCGGTGAAGCCCGGCGTCACCGGATCGCCGCCATACCCGAACCCGTCGCTGGGGGCACCCGCCCGGATGGCGGCCTGGTCGTCGACGAAGAACCCGGCCCGCACCGGCACGGTCAGCAGATCAACGATCCTCACTGCGAACCGTTCACTCCGCGATGTCGCGGGTGAGCACCACAGTGTTGATGAAGGTCTTGAACAGGCGGATCGGGTCGTCGTCGGTGATGGCCAC
This sequence comes from Nakamurella sp. UYEF19, assembly GCF_040546275.1. NCBI lineage: Bacteria > Bacillati > Actinomycetota > Actinomycetes > Nakamurellales > Nakamurellaceae > Nakamurella > Nakamurella sp. UYEF19. Next base: position 38,411 of record NZ_JBEPNO010000017.1, read on the forward strand.
CGTGGTGTTGGCGTGGCGGGTGACACCGCTGATCCAGGTGGCCATCTCCGCGAGATCCGGGTTGCGGTAGGTGATCTCCAACGTGGCCGGCAACGTGATGGCCGGCGGCTGGGCGTTACCGAGCGATGCGATGGCGGCCTCGGCCTTGGCGCGGATGAGATCGCGTGCGGCGGCGGGATGCATGCTGTCGGCGGCGAAACGCGACACCGCCGTCTTCACGATCGCCTGATGGACGCCCGGGCTGACGTTCGCGGCTTCCTGGGCCGTGATGTCGTCCCCGGTGATCAGCACGATCGGCACACCGTGACCCAGCGCGACCAGGGCATTGATCCCCGACTCGCCGACCACCACGCCGTTCAGCTTCACCTCGGCGATGGCCCGCGGGTTGTAGGTGTGCGACAACGGGGCCGGACTCGACATCGACCCGTGGTAGGACACGAAGAAGATCGCGTCGAACGATTCGTCCAGCCCCTGCATCATGTACATCGGCTTGTGCCGGCCGGACAGGTAACGGGCGCTGCCGGCCAACGTGTCCGGCCGCAGGTTCTGCATCTTGGAGTGGGAGTCGTTGACGAGGAACTCGTCGGCACCGGCCGCCTGGGCGCCCTCGATCGCGGCATTCACCTCGCCCTGCAGCAGCGTCCGGTAGTACTCGTACTCCGGTTCGCCGAGCAGGCACTGGTTCCAGTCGACAACCCCAGCGGTGCCTTCCATGTCGGACGAGATGAAGATCTTCATACCACTCACACCACTTTCCGTGGGTAGAACTCGGGCTCGGTGCTGGTGACCGACATCAGCGCGTAGACGGAACCGGCCTGGCCGGCCGCGCCACCGTGACGCCCGTCGGGTGTCAGCGCCAGCGTCCGCAACTCGGCGCGGAAATCATCGGGCAGCATCGCGGCCTCGGCGAGCATGGCTGCGCAGGCGGTCTCCGGATCGTCTCCGAGGGCCAGCCGTTCGACCACCGCCCGCGCTCCGATCGCCCGCATGCTGAGCTCTCCCCGGCCGGTGCAGGCGGCTCCCCCGTAGCGGAGGTCGCAGTAGTTGCCCGCACCGGCGATGGCCGAATCCCCCACTCTTCCAGGGTATTTGTACGGGTACCCGCTGGTCGAGACGCCGACCACCAATTCGCCGGACGCATCGAGGGCGAGCACGTTGATGGTTCCCCACGGTCCGTCGTGGGGCGACAGGCGCCGGACCAGATCCAGGGCGGCAACGCGGTAGGCGTCATCTCCGGCGCTGGAGCTGGTGTTCTCCCCCTCGACCGAATCGGAGCTCGGGGCCAGGGCCTCGCGCCACAGTCTCTTCGCCTCCTCGGTCAGCAGTTCTGCGGTGGCGAACCCGCATTCCTCGGCGAACAGCGCTGCGCCCTCTCCGACGAGAAGGGCGTGCTGCGGCAGCTTCTCGAGGACGGCCCGAGCCACCGAGATGGGATTCGGGTAGCCCTTCAGAGCGCCAACTGCGCCGAAGGCCCGGCTCGACCCCACCATGAGCGAGGCGTCGAGTTCGACCTCACCACGCGCGTTCGGCAGGCCGCCGGAGCCGACGTAGTGGTCCTCCAGGTTGTCCTCGCACCGCCGCAGGGCGGCTTCGACCGCATCGAGCGCAGACCCACCGGAGCGCAGGATCTCCATCGCGGCGGGCAGCCCGACCTCGCTCCGCTCGCTGCCCATCACCATCGGGTCGGTCAAGAGTTCATCTCCACATTCTTCCGGGCATTCGTTTCCTCGACGTGCCAGCAGGCTGCAGACCACGGCGGCATGCTGGCGCTGACCACGGACGAATTGGACCGAACGGTCGGAACCGGCAGCAGCCCAGGCTCTTCCGAGCACTTCGACATGGCGACGGTGCACCGCGGTCGGAACCGGCAGCCCGCCCCTTCACCCTCGATCGCATGCGCCGCATAGGGCGATTCGTCCGCGTCCGGCTCGCCGTCGACCACTGCCAGTGCATCCGCGGTGCCGATCGGCGCGATCTCCACGTGCGCCAACATCCGGGGAACCGAACTCAGCAGCAGCTGGGTGTAGGGGTGCTGGGGATGGTCGAAAACGTCGGCGGTGGGACCGGTTTCGACGATCTTGCCGCGGTACATCACCGCGATCCGGTCGCTGACCTGCCGGATCACCGCCATGTTGTGCGAGACGAAGACCATCGACAGGCCGAGGGTCTGCTTCAGATCGAGCAGCAGATTGATGATCGTCGCCTGGACCGAGACGTCGAGGGCCGACACGGGTTCATCGGCGATGAGCACGGTCGGCTCGAGCGCGAGGGCACGTGCGATGCCGATCCGCTGTCGCTGGCCACCGCTGAACTGGCGGGGCGTCCGCCCGAGCGCCTCGGGCGGCAGACCGACGAGTTCCATCAACTCGAGGCAGCGGGCCCTAACCCCGTCGCGAGGGACGATCTTGTGATAGCGCAACAGCTCTGCAAGGGTCTGGCCGACCGTCATCCGCGGGTTGAGCGAGCTGTACGGGTCCTGGAACACCATCTGCACCATCCGCCGTTGCGCCCGCGATGGCCGGCCGAAGACCGTCTCACCGGCATAGCGGACGGTGCCGGCGGTCGGCTGGTAGAGGCCCATGACGCATCGGCTCAGCGTGGACTTGCCGCAACCGGATTCCCCGACCAGCCCGAGGGTCTCACCGGCGGCCAGGGTCAGATCCACCCCGTCCACCGCCTTGACCACGTGCGGCGCAGTCCCGGTCAGACGGTCCGTCCAGGAGCGACTGGTGGTGAAGTGTTGGACCAGCCCCTCCAGCGACAGCACCTCCTCCCCGGCGGTGGTGGCCGGGTTCGTCCCGGAGACCTCCATGCCCGTGCTCACGCCTTGACCACCGAGACCATCGGTGCTGGCCGCTTCGACGCAGTGTGCACAGTGGATTCGACGGTGGATTCGACGAGCTTCGACCACTCCGCCCACTCCGGAGCGGTCTCCCAGCGCAGGCAGGCCGTGACGTGCGAGCCGTCGCGCAGGACCGGCACCAGCGGCGGGTCCTGCGTGGTGCATTCGGCAACCGCAAATGCACACCGGGGCGCGAACGAACACCCGTCGACCGTGGTGGTGAGGTCGGGCGGCTGCCCGGGGATGGTGATCAGCCGGTGGACCGGAGCATCCGGGTCGGGGACCGAACGCAGGAGCGCGTAGGTGTACGGATGGCGTGAATCCCGCAGCATGGTGCGGATCTCGCCGGATTCGACGACCCGCCCGGCGTACATGACGTAGACCCTGGAACAGGTCTGGCTGACCACGGCCAGGTCGTGGCTGACGAAGATCAGCCCGAGTTGCTTCTCCCGGCGCAGGGTCTCGATCACCTCGAGCACCTGGGCCTGGATGGTGACGTCCAGAGCGGTGGTGGGCTCGTCGGCCAGGATCAGTCGCGGATCGGTGGACAGCGCGATTGCGATGCAGATGCGCTGGCGCATCCCGCCGGACAGCTCGTGCGGATAGGCCCGGTAGCGGCGTTCCGGTTCCGGGATGCCCACCTGCTCCATCAGGTCGACGGCGCGGGCATGCGCTGCCGTGCGGGACATCCCGAGTTTCCGCCGCGGCACCTCGGCGATCTGTTCACCTACCCGCATCACCGGGTTCAGCGCGGTCAGCGAATCCTGGAAGACCATCGACACCGCGTCGGTCAACAGCTTCTGCCGCCGCGAGGCGGGCATTCCGGTGATGTCGACCCCGTCGAGCAGGATCGAGCCCCCGGTCACCTTCGCCGGCTGCGGCAGGAGACCGAGCAGGGCGCGCAGGGTGATGCTCTTGCCCGAGCCGGACTCCCCGACGATGCCGATCGCCTCACCGGGTTCGACCCGCAGCGATACTCCGCGGATGGCCCGCAGATTTCCGTGCGGCAGGGGGATCTCGACCTGCAGGTCACGGACTTCCATCAGCGCCGTCATCGCCGACCGAACCGTTCCACCAGGCCGTCGGCGACCAACGCGAGGGCCAGGCCGGTGATGACGACGGCCAGCCCGGGGATGGTCGCGAGGTACCACTGGGTCAGCAGGAACTGCTGTCCGTCGGAGATCATCGATCCCCAGTCCGGCGTCGGCGGCGGCACCCCGAGGCCGAGGTACCCGAGCGTGACGAGAGCCAGGATGGTCAGCACGATGTCGCTCATCGAGTAGACGACGGCCTGCAGCACCACATTGGGCAGCACATGCCGGAAGAGAATGCGCCAGGTGGGTAGGCCGCTGGCCCGGGCGGCGAGGGCGTACTCCTGCTCCTTGGCCACCAGCACCTCGCCGCGGACGATCCGGCAGTACGCCACCCACCCGACCAGGGTGATGGCCACGTAGACACTGCCGGTACCGGCACCCAGGGCGAACACGATGGCGATCACCAGGACGAAGAACGGGAAGGCGATGACGACGTCGACGATCCGCATGATGATCCAGTCGATCCAACCACCGAACCAGCCCGAGACGAGGCCGAGCACGGTCCCGATGATGAATGGGCTGATCACCGCCAGGAAACCCACCCGCAGGTCGACCCGCGCGCCGTACAGCAACCGGGACAACACATCTCGGCCGAGCGCATCGGTCCCGAGCAGGTGACCCGGAGTGCCCGGGGCAGATCTGGCGTTGACCAGGTCCTGCTGGATCGGGTCCCACGGAGTGAGCAACGGCGCGAAGATCGCCGCGAGCACGATCAATGCGAGGAGGCTGAGGCCGGCGACCAGCGGAACATTGCGCCGACGTCGGCGGGACCTCTTCGCCCGGGCGACGGTCGGGCCCTTCGCGGTCAGGGTCGTCATGCGAGCCGAACCCTCGGGTCGAGCGCCGCATGCGTCATGTCGGTCAGCAGATTGACCAGTACGACCATCACCGCGAACACCAGGGTGACGCCCTGGACGATCGGGAAGTCCCGGTTGAAGATCGCCGTCAGCATCAGGTACCCCACCCCGTTGAGCGCGAAGACCTTCTCGACCACCACGGTCGAGCCGATCAGATACGCGATGTTCACCCCCAGCACGGTGATGGACGAGATCGCCGCATTCCGGAGGGCATGGCCGAAGACGACCCGGCGACCGGTGAGACCCTTTGCCCGCGCAGTGGTCACGTAGTCGCTCTGCAACACATCGATCATGCTGGCCCGCAGGCTGCGCACCAGGATCGGCACCAGTGCGAGCGCCACGGTGATACCCGGCAGGACAATCGATTTCAGGTGGTTCTCGAAACCGTCGCCGAAGCCGGAGGCGGGAAACGCGCCGGCCTTGAGGGACAGCAGCAGGACCAGCATGATGCCGAGCCAGAACGCCGGCATGCCGAGACCGATCAACGGGATCGTCCGGATCGTGTTGTCGCCGAACCCATTTCGGTGGCTAGCGGCCCAGACCGCCAGAGGCACCGAGATGATCACCGCGAACAGCGCACCAGCGACGATCAGCCAGATCGTCGGTACCAGGTTCTGGAACACCAACGACGACACGCTCGACCGATACTGGTAGGACTCACCGAGATCACCGTGCAGCAGCTTGCCCAGGAACGAACCGTACTGCTTCCACAACGGAAGATCGAGTCCGAGTTGTTGGTGCAGTGCCGCAACGCCCTCGTCGGTGACGTGGGAGCCAAGGAGCGTGACGGCAGGATCGCCCGGCACGATCTTGAGCAGCAGGAACACCAGGAGGCTGATGCCGAACAACACCGGGATCAACGTGACAAGGCGCCGCAGGACGTACAGGAGATACTTCATCGCTCTGAGTCGCTCGTTCCGCCCTCTTCCACCAGGTCCACTACGCGAGCGAGACGACAGCCATGTCGTAGAGCCCGGTGGGCTTCACGAAGAAGTTCTGGACCGAGGTCCGGGTGGCGTAGGGGAACGGCTGGTAGAACAGCGGCGGGAGGAAGGCGTCCTCGGCCAGCAGCGCCTGCAGTTTCGTGTACAGCGCCTGACGGGCCGCGGTGTCGAACGTCTTCTGGGCCTGGGTGGCCAGGGACTGGGCAGCCGCGCTGTTGTAGTTGGTGTTGAACGAGTGCCCACCACCGGAGGGCAACACGGCGAACTGGACCAGTTCGTCGGGGTCGGGGATGTCCATCGTCCAGTAGGAGTGGCTGATGTCGTAGTTGGAGGCGTTCTGCAGATCATGGATGGCGCTGGGATCGCTGTTGGAGATGTCCATGGTGATGCCGAGTTCCTTCAGGGAGGCCTGCAGGATCTGGGCGATCTGGGAGTCGACCGAATCACCGGACGCGGCGAGATAGGTGATCTTGATGCCGGCGGGGAACTTGGACATCGCCAACTCGGCCTTCGCCTTGGTCATGTCGTAGGTCTGGCCGGGAGTGTTCTTGTCGTAGAAGGGCACCGTCGGCATGAACAGCGAGTTGGCCGGCGTGCCGTTGCCGAACAGCACCGTCTTGACCAGTGCCTCCCGATCGATCGCGTACGAGATCGCGCGACGGACGTGCACATCGTTGAAGGGCGCCCGCTTCTGGTTCATCAGGATGTAGTCGGTCCGCGTCGACGGGAAGAGGGTGACGGCGGCGCCGGCCACTCCCTTGAGCTGGTCGATGGTGGAGAAGGGCGGGTTCTCGTTGATCTGGGCCGTGTTGCCCTGGATCATCACGTTGCGGGTGTTGTCGTCCGGAACCACCTGCCAGGAAACGGAATCCAGGTAGGGCAGGCCCGTCCGCCAGTAGGCGGGGTTCTTCTTCAGGGTCAGCTTGCTGCCCTTGTTCCAGGTGTCCCAGACGTACGGGCCGGTCCCGATCGGCGAGGTGTAGAACGCCTTCTTCGCGCGGCCGCCGTACTTGTTGGGGACGATGCCGTTGCTCGGGCAGGCCAGGTCGGCCAACAACGGGGCCCACTGGTACTTGGTCTTGATGACGACCGTCGAGGCGTCGGGCGTGGTGATCTTCTCGATGGCCGAGTTGATGAATTCCCAGCCGCCCTTGGTCGAGCTGGCCTCGTCGAGCGAGAACTTCACGTCGGCCGAGGTCATCGGGGTCCCGTCGCTGAACTTCACGTCGGTCCGCAACTTGAACGTCCAGGTGAGCTTGTCCGCCGACTGGGTCCAGCTGGTGGCCAGCCACGGCTCGACCGACGTGCCGTCCTTGCTGCCGATCGTCAGGCCCTCCCAGATCTGGACGTAGACCCAGATCGAGGCATTGCTGAAGACCATGGTCTTGTCGAAGTCGACCGAGTCCTGCGCTCGCGCGATGATGACGTCGCCACCGTTCTTGCCGGCCGGCACCGCGGAACTGCCACTGGTGGCCGGGCTGCTGCTCGCGGCGCCGGTGCCGGCAGCACTGCTCGCGCTCGTCGCTCCGCCGGCAGCACTGCTGGGGGCGCTGCTGACACTGCTGCTGGTGGGCGTGCTGGTGTTGTTCGTTCCGCACGCAGCCAGGAAGGCGCTGACGCCGACCCCACCCAACCCGAGCGCACCCATGCGCAGGGCGTTGCGCCGGGTGATCTGGTGGGCAGCCATGGCTGCCGCCCGGGCTGCGGTCGTTCCGTTGTCGTCGATGTTCATCAGGATGCTCTCCTCGAAAGGTTCCCGGGCGCTCAGTATTTGCGGTGTACTGTATGCAATCGCCAGGCTAGTAGTGCAATTCTAGGGACGCAAGGACCACTCGGGGATCACCGGAAAGTTACATTCTCATTTCGCCGGGAGTAGTTGCGTCTCGTGCTTTCTGGACGGAGATCGTCGGAATGAAATTCACGATCATCGGCGCAGGCGCCATCGGAGGTACCGTCGGCGCGCACCTGGCCCGGGCCGGTCACGAAGTCCTGCTGTGCGACTCCGACGCCGATCACGTCGCCGCCATCAACGCGAGCGGCCTGCGGATCACCGGTCCGGTCGGCGAGTTCGCGGTACACATCCCGGCTGTCGAGCCCCAAGCCCTGCCGGACGTCCTGGACGGCGTTGTCATCGTGTCGGTCAAGACGCACCACACCCGTTCGGCCGCGGACCTGCTCCGCGGCCGGCTCGCCGCCGATGCCGTGGTGGTCTCGATGCAGAACGGTCTGACGGCCGAAGTTCTCGGTGACGCAGCCGGTCTCGATCGTCTGCTCGTCTGTTTCGTGAACTTCGGTGCCGACGTGATGGGCCCCGGCGTGATCCTGCAGGGCAACGTCGGGACCTTCCGGATCGGTGAGCTCGACGGAGCGATGACGGAACGACTGCAAACGATTGCGGAGGCGCTCCCATATGCCGAGGCGACGGACAGCATCCTGGGCCATCTGTGGTCGAAGGAGGCCTACGGATCGATGTTGTTCGCCGGGGCCGTCTCCGACCTCTCGATCGCCGATCACCTTGAACTGCCGCAGTATCGACCGCTGATGTTGGCGCTGGCGCGGGAGGTGCTGGCGCAGTCACCAGTCAGTCCCCTGCCCTTCGACGGTTTCGACCCAGACGACCTGGAAGGTTCACTCGCCCGCCTGGTGGTCTTCAACCGCGGGAGCGCCAAGTCCCACAGTGGCATCTACCGCGATCTCATGGTGCGCAGACGTCCGACGGAGGTGGGCGAGCAGATCGAGGTGCTGAATGGCCCCCTGACGCACTACGTCGCGGAGATCATCCGGGCCATCGAACGCGGCGAACGGACGTGCGAGGCGGCGAATCTCGATCTACTGGCGACCTACGAGAGGGCCGAACGGCTCGGACGTCCACTGAATGCCGTGAGCCGGATGATCAGTGCACCCAGACGCGCGCCGGGCGGGGCCCTGCACGGCATGGCAATCGCCGTGAAGGACATGATCGACGTCGCCGGATACCCTCGTGGGAACGGGAATCCGCAGGACATGGCGGGTCCGCCCGCCACCACCGATGCGCCGGTCGTCCTGGCGCTGCGCGAAGCCGGCGCCGACGTCTTCGCGCTCGCGGGTCTACTCGAATACGCGGCGGGCGCACCGCACGACGACCTTCCCGAGGCCCGGAACCCGGTTCGACCCGACCGCACTGCCGGCGGGTCGAGCGGTGGCTCGGCGGCTCTGGTCGGGGCCGGCGTGTGCCCGGCGGCCCTCGGCACCGACACCGGCGGCTCGATCCGGATCCCGGCGGCGTACTGCGGGGTCGTCGGCATCAAGCCGACCCACTCCCTGGTGCCCGAGACCGGCGTCACCCCACTGTCTCCGACCTTCGACCACGTCGGGGTCCTGGCCGATTCGGTGGCCACAGCGGCCAGCGTGCTGGGAGTGCTCACCGGGACGACCTACAACCTGAGCCCCCTGGGACGGCCACTGCGCCTCGGGTTGCTGGTCGACCAGATCGATGACCCCCGACTCGATCCCGAATTGCGGGACATCACCCTCGCTGCGGTGGACCGTCTGCGGCTCGCCGGTGCGGAGATCGTCGATCGTGACGGCGCTTCGCTGGCCCGACTCGAGAAACTGCTCGGGGATGTCTTGATGGTGGAGGCCTGGCAGGTCCACGGTGAGCGCGTGCGGGACGACCCGGATCACTACGGTGCGGCCACCCTTCGCCTGCTCCGGTCCGCGGCGGAGGTCACCGCGAAGCAGAGCACGGACGCGCTGGTCGAGCGGGCGGCACTGTTGCCGTCGGCGGCCGCGTTGCTCGATGGGGTCGACGTCCTCCTGGGTCCTGCGGTGCCCTATGCGGCCCCCGAGAACACACCGCCGATCGACACCCCCGACGGCGAGATCGAAGGCCTGTTCAGCGCCCCGTACAACGTCACCGGCCAACCGGCCCTCGTCCTTCCCTGCGGCCTGACCACCGATGGACTACCGGTGGCCCTGCAACTGGCCGCGTCGTTCGGCGACGACGCGGGTCTGTTGCGTACTGCCGCAGCGGTCGAAAAGGCCCTCGCTGCAACGCCTGCCTGAATTCTCCAGCTACGAGGGCCAGATCTTCCGCAGCGCGCGGAGGATGTTGCCGCCGAGTACCCGCGCGATGTCGTCATCGCCGTAGCCGTGCTTGACGAGCCAACCGGCGATGTGGTGGAAGTTCTCGACCGGGCTCTCCAGCCCGGCCACGTACTCGACCTCGGGGTGCTCCGGCGCACTTCCCCCCGACTGCATGGCCCCCGATAGCAGGTGGGCGAAAGTTGTATGCAATCCGACGTGGTCGCCGAAGAGGGTATCCGGACCGAACGCCACGTGCTCGATGCCGACCAGTTCGGCGATGTACTCGAAGTGATCCATCACCGAGTCGAGCGTGTGCCGTCGGTGTTCGTAGGAGATCGTCGTGTGCGGGGCCGCCGACATGCCGATCACCCCACCGGTTCCGGCGACGGCCCGCAGCACCGGATCCTGTTTGAGGCGCGGGATGTCCCACAACCGGCGGGCACCCGCGTGCGTCATCAGGACCGGCGCCTCCGCGACACCGCAGACGTCCAGACCGGTCCGGTCCGACGAGTGGGAGATGTCGATGGCCAGACCGACCGCGTTCATCCGCCCGACGGCCCGGCGGCCGAAGAGGGTCAGGCCGCCGTCGACCGGTTCGGACAGGCCACTGCCGAGGGCGTTGGAATCGCTGTAGGCGATGCCGATCTGGCGGAGGCCGAGCCCGAACAGGATGTCGAGTCGGTCCAACTCGTTCTCGATCGGCGTGGCCGCCTCGAGTCCGAAGACGAGCGCAACCTGGCCCTGCTCCTTCGCATCGAGGATGTCCTTGACGGTCCGGGCGACCGTGACGTGATGCTGATGGGCGAGGTCGGCCTGCCTCATCCCGAGGTCGGCGATGATGTCGTCCCAACGCCACGGTGCCTGGCCGGTGACGCAGGCGGTGCCGTCCATCATGTTGTCGAAGACGCAGGTCATACCCGACCGGCGTAGACCCTCGAAAGCCGTGTGCTGGCGCGCGGTCCGGTTGTAGGCGGGGGTGTTCGCCATGTCCCGGGGAAAGCGAACGGGATGATCGTGCAGGCTGATCACGACGTTCTGCGCCAGCAACCTCTCGGCCCGCTCTGCCTGCTCGGTGTCGAGGCCGAGGTCGTATTCCGGCACCCGGTCGAACTCGGGGTCGAGGTCGAACTCCGGCCGCTCGCCGGGCGGTAGGTAGGAGTACGACGTGTAGCCCGTCATCGCTCGGCCGCGGTTGATGACGTCGCCGGTGAGGTTGATGGGGACGGGGTGGGCAGGACGATCGGCGCCAGCCGGTGCTCACCGGCGGCGAGCAGTCGCAGCAAGCCCTCCCAGGCTTGCATGCCCTCCCGCAGCCGGGGGATCCGGAGGAACTCGTTCGGCGCATGCAGCAGTTCGTCCGCCGTGGAGAAAGAGAAGAACAGCGTCTTGGCGCCGAGTACTTCCTCGAAAAGCACGGTGGCAGGGAGGGTTCCGCCGATCCTGGCCAGCAGCACAGGTTGCCCGGGGTAGACCTCGGACAGGGCCTGACGGGCCGCCGCGATCGCCGGATGATCCGGCGGAATCGTATAGGCGGCGACCGCTCCCTTCTCGACAACGACCGCCACCCGGACACCGGGAACATCGACATCGGCCACATGTTTCTCGATGGCGACGGCCACGTGGGCCGGATCCTGCCCCGGCACCAGTCGACAGGTGAGGTGCGCCGAGGCACGATGCGGAATGACGGTGTACGGACCACCGCCGCTGATCCCGTTGATCTCGAGCGTCGGCCGCGTCCAGAGCCGTTGCAGCGTCGTGAGTCCCGGTTGCCCGAACAGCTCCGTCAGGCCCAGTTCCTCGCGGTAGTCGTCCTCGTCGAAGGCGACGGCAGCGATCTCGACCCTCTCCAGTTCGCCGAGCGGGGGGATGCCGTCGTCGAAGCCGGCGACGGCGATGCTGCCGTCGGCGTGGTGCAGGCCGGCCAGTATCCGGACCAGTGCGTGCACCGGATTGGCGACGGTACCCCCGTACCGGCCGGAGTGCAGGTCGCGGTTGGCGCCGGTGACCTCGATGTCCAGCGCCAGCAGGCCTTTCGACGCCACCGACAACGACGGCTCGGTCGGCCGCCACATCGCTCCGTCGGCGGAGATGACGAGATCGGCGGCGAATTCCTCCGCGTGCGACCGCACGTAGTCGGGCAGGTGTGGGCTGCCGATCTCCTCCTCGCCCTCGAAGAGGAATCGGACGTTGAGCGGGAGCGCACCCTCCTGCACGATGAACTGCCGCAGGACCTCGAGCGCGATGTAGACCGGCCCCTTGTCGTCGGTGACGCCACGCCCACGGAGCCGGCCGTCGGCCACCGACAGCTCGAACGGAGGCGTGATCCATTCCTCCAGGTCGCCCGTCGGCTGGACGTCGTAGTGGCCGTAGATCAGCACCGTCGGCGCGCCCGGTAAGCCCGTCCAGCCGCCGATCACCGCCGGATGGCCGCCGGTCTCGACGATCCGGGCGTCGGCGAAGTCGAGTTTGGCCAGGACCCAGCGGGCGGCCTCGAGCATGGTCTCGCGGGTGGCGTCGAGACTCACGCTGGGGATCGCGACGTACTCCGTGAGTTCCGCAATGTACCGGTCGTCGGCCGGCTCAAAAGAAAGCATGTCCACCATCGATCGAGATCGTCTGTCCGGTGACCCACGAGGCCAGATCGGAGGTGAACCACCGCACCCCGTCGGCGATGTCGGAGGCGCTCCCGAGGCGGCGCAGCGCGATGCTGTTCACCAACGAGGCCTGCCCGTCCTCGCCGTAGCTCTCCCACTGCTTCTGCGTGGTGGGGTTCGACAGCACGAATCCGGGAGCGATGCAGTTCACCGTGATGCCGAAGGGCCCCAGCTCGTGGGCCATCTGACGGGTGAACCCGATCTGGCCGGCCTTCGCGCTGGTGTAGGCCTGGATCCCGGTCAGGCTGACGCTGCGACCGGCCCCGGAGGAGATGTTGACGATCCGCCCCCACCCGGCGGCCTTCATCAGGGGTGCGACCGCGCGGGTGCAGTTGAAGGTGGAGGTGAGGTTGGCGTCGAACACCGCCTGCCAGGCGTCGTCGGTGACGTCCTCGATCGGCGTGTGCGTCTGGCCGACCACGCCGCCGGCGTTGTTGACCAGGATGTCCACGGCAGGCAACGCCTGGAAGAATGCCTTCACCGCAATGGAATCCGAGACGTCGACCTCGTCGCGGTCGATGCCGTTGACCTCCGCGCCCTCGTCGGACAGCGCCGCCGCGATTGCCGCTCCGATGCCATGGGCGGTGCCGGTGACGACGGCGACCCGTCCGGTGAGACCTGATCCGATCATGAGAAGGCCCACCCTGTCTCGAGCAGTTCGCGAACCTCGGCCACACCCGTCCGCCAGATCTCCGTCATGATCTCGTCCGGGAGTTCGTACGAGCCGCCGAAGCTTCCGTCGCCCAGCAACTCGCGGAGGTCCGCCGCTGACGACTGCGCGACCAGATCCCGGGAGGTGTGCGGTTTCGGCCCTTCCGGCATGGCCACACCGGGAAGTCTCGTCCACGGGAAATTCTCGAACCAGCCGCCGTGGGTCGGATCGGCCTCGTGGGATTCGGCGAGCGCGGCCACCTTGGGCGCTGCGTACCAACTCGTGAAGACGACCTGCATCCGGTGGTCGCGGGGTTCGCTGACCCATTCCCGGATCGCACCGAGCACCGGCGCGTTGCCGCCGTGGCCGTTGACCACGGCGATGCGCCGAAACCCCTGACCGGACAACGTGTCCAGCAGGTCACGGACGACCGCGACGTACGTCGTCATCCGGAGGGTGAGACTTCCGGGGAACGCGCTGAAGTACGGCGCCATGCCGAACGGGAGGACCGGCAGCACCGGTAGCCCGAGCGGTTCGGCTGCCTCGACGGCAACTCGTTCAGCGAGAATCGCGTCGGTGCCGAGGGAGAGCAGGCCATGCTGCTCGGTCGAGCCGATCGGCAGCACCACCCGGTCGTCGTGCTGGAGATAGTCCTGGACCTGCTGCCAGTTGAAGTCGAACAATCGCACCTGTTGAGCCTCCTTCCGAGAATGGACCGATCCGAACATCTACTGGTTTCCGAGCGCTACACCGCCGACGATTGCTTGGACGGCAGCCTCGACAGCAGTTTGATCAGCTCGGCGCGGCCGAACTCCAGCACCGCCGTTGCGACCCGCTCCGCCTCCGCTGCGTTGCGGGTCTCGATGGCGACCTGGATACCGCGATTGCGCCGCAGCGACTTCGTGAGGTAGTTCGGCGAACTGCGAACCAACAGATCCCAATATCTGAGCGAGGCCTGCCAGGACGATTCGGCGAACCCGAACAGCAGCCGGTTCGGGCACGCGTCCAACAGGTTCCAGTTGTAGTCCTTCAGCGCGAGCACGTATCCGGAGGTATCCCGATGCTCGGCCGCACCGCGCATCCGTGAGAAGATCTCCTTCAGCATCCGGGCCCGCCGGTCGTCCATGTCCTGCACTGCAAGTCCGCTGCACCGCGGTTCCAGCAGCAGCCGGCAGGCGTACAGGTCGGCGGCGTTCTCCAGGTCGAGTTCCGCGACGAACGCACCTCGTCGTGGTTCCACGATGATCAATCCCCCGCGGGAGAGCGCGCGCAGCGCCTCACGAACCGGCGACCGGCTGACACCCATCTGCTCGGCGAGGCTGGCCTCGGTGACCTTCTCCCCCGGTCCGATACGCCCTTCGAGAATACGATCGGTGATCCAGGCGGCCGCCGTGATCGCGATCGAGTCGTGGCTCAACCCGGGAAGCGCGGGGGCGCTCTCGATCATCGGTACCTCGCGATCTCGGGGTGCCTCGCAGATCATGGGTGCCTGCACACTCAGTGTTCCACGAGGTCCGTTGGTTCCATATGGTCTACTGCGTATTGTGTACCATCCGGGTCCCCCGGAGAACCCCTGCGGTGTTACATGTCTGGGAACAAGTTGATCTTCGGGCATCCGACATTCGCAGAATCCCGCACGACACCACCCCGACCAGGAGGCAGCACGATGACGAGGATCGACGGCAGGACCGCTGTGGTCACCGGCTCCGGAAACGGCATCGGCCGAGCCATCGCGTTGGCCCTGGCAGGTGCTGGGGCCAACGTCACGGTGTCGGACGTGTTGCCGGACGACGGTGAGCGAACGGTCCGCGAGATCACCGAAGCGGGTGGCTCGGCACTCTTCGTGCCGGCCGATGTCTCGGATGCCGACCAGGCCAGGAATCTGATCGCCGCCACCGTCGAGCGTTTCGGTGGCGTCCACATCCTGGCGAACAACGCCGGGATCGGCGGTGGGCAGCAGCGACTCCACGAGATCGAGCCGGACGACTTCGACCGGGTGATCGACGTCAACCTGCGCGGTACCTTCCTCTGCTCGAAGTTCGCCATTCCCCACTTCCTGGCACAGCGGGACGGGCGGATCATCAACACCGCGTCGACCTACGGACTCATCGGCGCACCGAAGGCCGCGGCGTACTGCGCGTCCAAGGCCGGCATCATCAACCTGACCCGGCAGATGGCTGTGGACTACGGGCCGGACGGCATCCGGGTGAACGCGATCTGCCCCGGCTACATCGACACGGGCCTCGGCCGGCGGGGCCCCCGGCTCAGCGCCGAGGAGTTCACCGCGGCCACCGCCATCCGCGAGAAGGCGGCCGGTATGCAGCCACTGGGCCGGCAGGGACAACCGGCCGAGGTCGGCGAGGTCGCACTCTTCCTGGCGTCCGACGCGTCGTCCTTCATGACCGGATCCATCGTCACCGTCGACGGTGGCTGCGTCACGACCTTCAACTACGGAGAGGCCAGCAACTAGCGGACGGCCTGCACGACGATTCCGTCAGCGTCGCTGACGACCTGATCTCCGGGACGAAAAGTGGCGCCCCCGAACGACACCGGCACGTCGCGCTCGCCGGCGCCGCCCTTGCCGCCCCGGCGGGGGGAGGCCGCCAGTGCCTTGACGCCCAGATCCAGGTCGGAGAGCACAGCGGTGTCGCGGACCGCGCCGTTGATGATCACGCCGGCCCAGCCGTGGTCGATCGCCAGTAGCGCCATCTGGTCGCCGAGCAGCGCGACCCGACTCGAACCGCCCCCGTCGACGACCAGCACCCCACCGTGCCCTGGTGTCCCGAGTATCGATCTCACCAGGAGGATGTCCTCGAAACACCTGACGGTGCTGACCATTCCGGCGAACGCGGCTCGCCGACCGTAGCTCCGGAAGGGGGTGTCGCAATACTCCAGGCTCTCGCCGCATTCATCCGACAGGTCCGCGGTTGACGTCGTCGACATCGGCACAACACTCCCTTGCTCGCACTGCTGCGCCCGGCCCTGTGCTGCGCGTTCGAAAGTGTTACATCCGGGCCAAGGAGAAACCGTCCCCGGTAGTTTCGCATGCGGGATCTCCAGACGCGCCGGTCAGGTTCCGAGGTGCCGGGCGGGGCGGCGCAACCCAGGCACCGCGCAATCTCGCCGGCCTGGCAGCATCGGGGGATGGACAGATTCAGCCGGCCGAAGCAGAGCAGCGGTTCGACGACCACCCGGCGCCGGGTCGGGGAAGCCCACCGATCGGACGGGGCCCGGTCATGAGGATCGCCGTCATCGGGGGATCGGGACACGTCGGTACGTTCCTGATCCCTCGACTCGTCCGGGCCGGCCACGATGTCGTCGTCCTCACCCGCGGACAGAGCAAGCCGTACCTGGAGGACCCGGCCTGGGACGTGGTCGAGCGGGTGGTCGTCGACCGCGCGGAGGCCGAGGCTGCGGGGACCTTCGGTGGACTCGTGGCGGCCCTGGACGCGGATGCGGTCGTCGACATGGTCTGCTTCACGGTGGGATCGGCTCTGGCACTGGTGGATTCGCTCCGGGGACGCACCGGGCACCTGGTGCACTGCGGGTCCATCTGGATGCACGGGCTCAGCCAACGGGTCCCCATACTGGAAGAGGACTCGCTTCCGCCCGTCGGCGAGTACGGCGTCCGGAAGGCGTTGATCGCCAAGGCCCTCCAGCAGGAGACGGCCGCCGGCGGACTCATCACCACCTCCATCCACCCCGGCCACATCAGCGGTCCGGGGTGGGCGCCCATCGGGCCCCTGGGAAATCTGGACCCGGAGGTCTGGCGGATCCTGGCCGCCGGGCTCGAACTCAGCATGCCCGGCCTCGGCACGGAGCTCATGAGCCATGTCCATGCCGACGACGTGGCCCAGCTCTTCGAGCTCGCACTGGCGAACCGAGAAGCTGCTGCTGGCCATGCCTTTCACGCCACGGCGGCCACCGCACTGACGGTCCGCGGTTTCGCCGCGGCGGCTGCCTCCTGGTTCGGGCAGGAGCCCCGTCTGCGATCCGTCAGCTGGGAGTCGTTCCGGAGCATCACCCCGGCCGAGTTCGCCGACCAGAGCTGGCAACACCTCTCCCGCAACCACCACGTCTCGATCGAGAAGGCCCGTCGACTGCTCGGCTACCAGCCGCAGCACGCGCCGGAGGACGCCGCCCGCACCGGTGTTGACTGGATGCTCGCCAACGGCCTGCTCTGATCGCCGGCCCCACGCCGGGTCTCCAGAACCCGATCAGGCGGTGGTGGGGAGCACGACGGCGACGTCGCCGTCGTCTGGGATTGCTCAGGTTCTTCGGGGCGGAGTAGCCGGAAAGCCGGCAACCAGGTCGGCGACCACCTGCGTGGCGGCGATGTCGTAGGTCGGAACCGTTGCGCCGATTTCATGGATCCTCGTGCCGGTTCCGGGCAGGACGGACAATCGGCCGAACGTCATCGCACCAGGAGTCACAACTGCGGAACCGATGCAGAGGCCAAGGCGGTCGCCGGGCATCACGGCACTCCCGAGCACCGACCGAAGTCGAGTTGTCGCGGTGCGCGACGGCCGCCGGAGTCAGCCTGTGACATCCGAGGATCAGCCGCTACCCCGCTGATGGGGGTCTCGGAACCCCCAAAACAGGGTGGGTGACTCCTGGCTTGCGTAGGGGCTACACACAGTCACTGAGTGGACATTTCTTACACCATCAGTCTATGGTTTCACCACCGTAAGTGGATTCTGCGGACAAACTGGACAAGGGTGGCCCGTTTGGACCAGTGTGAAGGAAACGAAGGGGACATCGATGTCCGTCAGCGCAATGGAACGCAGTCCAATCGAACGTAGAGCAGTCGACCGCAGCGATACCGACGGCCCAACCCCTCCGGCCAACGTTCACCCCGTCATCACCATTTTGATCATCGATGACCATCGCTCGTTCGCAGAATTGCTGGCGGCGGCCTTGAATACCATCCCGGGCATGCTGTGCATCGGAGTGGCGACGAGCGCTGCGAGCGGTATCTCGCGTGCAGCCGCACTGAAACCGAGCGTCGTGGTGATGGACCTCCACATGCCGGAGCAGGATGGGCTGTTCGCCACCCGTCGAATCCGAGACGTGGCCCCGGATTCCGTCATCGCCGTGGTGACGGCCTACACCGAACCCGAATGGATCTCCCGGGCCGCCCAGGCCGGGGCCTCCGCCTTCATCCCCAAGGGCGGATCACTGACCGAGATGATCGACGTCCTGACCCGGGTGAGGGCGGGGCAGATGCTCGTGGCGCCCTCCACCTTCAACACCCCGGCCCGGGCGTCACGCATCCAGCAGGATGCCACTGCCGTCGCCCTGACCCATCGCGAGCTCGAGGTGATCACGTACCTAGGTCGTGGTGTCCAAACCGAAGCGATCGCAAGGGTTCTCGGAGTCAGCGTGCACACCTGCCGTGGCTACATGAAGTCCCTGCACACCAAACTCGGTGTCGCTACCCAACTCGAGGCAGTGATCAAGGCCCAGAGACTCGGCATCATCGGAGTTCCAGGTGGTCACGGAGATCATGACCGACGGTAGAGGCGTTGCCCTCGGTCGGCTCTCCCGGGATCCGAGCGGCGCGTACCGTGCCACGGATGCGCGCTAGCCGCCCGCAGGGCGTCGGACGGCACATCACCGTCCGGCGACAGCTGTTGATCTTCTTCACGGTCGCAGCGGTGACCCTGTGCGTCCTTGGATTCGGCGCCATCGTGGCCAGTCGGTCGGTGGCGCAGCACCAGGCCTTCGGAGATGCGGAGCGGATGACCAGCAGGCTCGCGGACTACGTGGTGGCACCGCTGCTGCCCATGGCATTCGAGACCCGATCCGACCAGCGGCGCGATCTGGACCTGGCGATCGCGGACCGGCTGCGAGACGGGTACCTGGTGGAACTGCTCGCCTGGGATCGGACCGGGAAGGTCTTGTGGGCCAGTGATCCCGACGATGTGGGGCGAACGTTCACGGTGCCCGACGAGGTCCTGGCCGCGATCGATGGCGGTGTGGTGAGCTCGGACTTCACCCAGGCGGCCGAGGTGGGCCATCCGGGGCTCAGTCCGTCGAACGAGGGACTCGTCGAGGTCTACGTACCCTTTCCCGACGGCGAGCACCCGGCCCTGGCCCTGGAGGCGTACTTCGACTATGCCCGTGTCAACGCCACGGCCGACCTGATCCTGCGGCAGATGCTGCCCCTGGTGTTGATACCGCTCCTGTTGTTGCAGATCATCCAGGTTCCCATCGCCATCTCGTTGGCACGACGAGTCCGCCGGCAGCAGGTCGAACGCAGTGCCCTGCTGGAGCGGACGCTGATTGTTTCGGAGCAGGAGCGGATCCGGATCGCAGCCGACCTGCACGACGGCCCGATCCAGGATCTGGCCGGCATCGGCTATGGGCTGGGTGCCGTCACCCGAGCCGTTCCGGCGGAACACCAGGCACTGCTGGAGACGATGCAGGACACGACCCAGCAGGCGATCGAATCGTTGCGTCGGATGATGATCGACCTCTACCCGCCGGATCTGGGAGCAGCGCAACTGCCGCAGACCATCGCCGACCTGGCGATACCGCTGCGAGCCCGCGGCATCCTCGTCGACGTCAGCGCCCAGTCGGTCCCGGAGGACCTGGCCGGTCAGGTGGTCACGACCCTGTTCCGGGTAGGCCGGGAGGTGCTGGCCAACGTGGCCGAACACGCCAGAGCAACCCAGGTCCGCGTCGTGCTCAAGATGGAAACCGTCGACGAGCATCATCCTGTCGTGCGGCTCGACATCATCGACAACGGCATCGGGATCGACCACGGCCGTCTGGACCGGCGAGCCGAAGGCCACCTCGGCCTTCGACTCCTCCGCGACCGCCTTTTCGAGCAAGGCGGAAGCCTGACCTTCGTCGTGGGGCCCGACGGCGGAACCGCCGTCAGCGCAGTACTACCCGCCACCAGGTCGCCACTGATCGACGCTCACGCCTCGTCGTCCTGACCGTGCCGACAGGAGCCGAGAAACCTTGACGGCCCGGGCAGGCTTCGCGAACCGGCGTCAGCCGATGGCCTGGAGCGGGACGGCGGCGGGACGGTCGACGGTGCTCCGGATGGCCTCGGCCTGTCCGGTCCGGGTGGCGTGCAGGAGCGATTCCATGATGTCGAGGACGTGGAAGGCCAGTGCCGCGCCTGCTCTCGGCGACTCCCCGGTCGGGGTGGCGGCCAGGTCGGCGATCCCGACACCACGACTGGCGTCCAGGTATCCCGCAGACACTGGCAGCGTCCTCCACTCCTTGCTCTCCAGCGTCCGGAGCTGTACATCACCCTCGAAGTGATTGGGGTCAGGGACCGCGAGAGTGCCAACTTCGCCATGGATCTCGATGTTCGACGACCGGGTGCCGACCGCGTCGAAGCTCATCACGACGGTGGACAGGACCCCCGAAGCGTGGGTCAGGACTCCGGTGACGTGCGTATCGATGTCCACCGGGAAGCTCTGCCCCGCACGCGGTCCGGAACCGATCGTCCGGATCGACCGGGTACGGCTGGCCACCCCGATCACCGAGGTGACCGGGCCGAGCAGGGTGGTCAACGCGGTCACGTAGTAGGGCCCCATGTCCAGCAGCGGGCCGCCACCCGGCTGGTAGTAGAAGTCCGGGTTGGGATGCCATCGTTCGTGCCCCGGTACGACCATCGTCGCCGTCGCGGCGATGGGCCGGCCGACGAGGTTGTCGTCGATCGCCTTGCGGGCGGTCTGGATCCCGGTGCCGAGGACGGTGTCGGGAGCGCACCCGACCAATACCTCGGCCTCGGTGGCCGCGTTCAGCACCTCGATGGCCTCGGCTACGTTCAGGGCGAGCGGCTTCTCCCCGTACACGGCCTTGCCGGCAGCGATGGCGCGCAGGGCGATGTCGGCGTGCGCCGCCGGGATCGTCAGATTCAGCACCAGGTCTACGTTCTCGTCGGCCAACAGCTCCTCGACCGTGCACGCTCGGACGCCGGGTCGTTGCTCCGCAACGCCTGTCGCCAGCGCCGGGTTCAGATCCGCCGCGGCCACCAGTTCGACCGAACCGAGCTTGTCGAGGGTCTGCAGGTACTGCGCACTGATGGTCCCGAGGCCGACGATGCCGATCCTCAGCGGCTCGCCCACAACATGCCTCTCTCGATGATCGACGCGACGGTGGGGTCCTCGAGGATCTCCACGCGGTGGCCCGCGGTGGTGACGAAGATACGGCCCTGACCCCACTGCCTGGTCCAGATCGCCGGTGAGATCACTGGTCTCGTCCACGGATCCCAGGCACGGACCTGCTGGGTGGTGGTGGCGAGTACGTCGATGTAGGAGTCGCAGAGGACCCAGTACTGCTCGGTGGTCAGCTCGAAATCAACGATGCCGGCCGTGATCGGATGGTCGGCGGCGGCCGGCAGCATGTTGATCGTGTACGGCACGTAGTTGTCGGACTGTTCGCCGGTCAGCTCGTCAGGATGCTTGCCCGGATGGCAGGCGAACTGCCCGCCGATGAAGTGCAGGTAGTCGGAACTGTTGCGGTAGGAATCGGCGATGCCGCCGTGCCAGCCGGCCAGGCCGGTGCCGGCCTCGACCGCCCCCATCAGCCCGGCCAACTCCTCCTTCTCGATGGTGGACATCGTCATGCACTGCACGATGAGGTCGACCCCGCCCATGTAGTCCGAGTCGGCGTAGACCTTCGGCGAATCCTCGACCCGCAGGTCGTAGCCGGCATCGCGGAGGTACGGGAGGAACAGGTCGGTGGCTTCCACCGGTTGGTGACCGTCCCAGCCACCACGGACCACCAGAGCATTCTTGAGAGCAGACAACGTTTTTCCTCAGTTCTTCAAGGCTGGGCCGACCCGTGTCAGACCCTCGATCGTCAGGCCCATGGTCATCCGACCCCCGGGCCCTACTTGCTGAAGCCGGCCGTCAGGCCGCTGAGCAGCTGACGACGACCGATGGCGTAGAGCACCAGGATCGGCAGGGTGGTCAGCACGACGGACGCCAGGACCGCGGGCACGTTGACACCGTACTGACCCTGGAAGGTCCAGAGTGCCAGCGGCAGTGTGCGTTTGCTCGGGCTCTGGGTGAGGATCAGCGGAAGCAGGAACCCGTTCCAGACGCCGAGGCCGTTGTAGACGGCCACGGTGACCAGGGCCGGGCGGGTCAGCGGCAGCGCCAACCGGATCATCGTCGTCCACTCGCTGGCCCCATCGACCCGCATAGATTCGAACAGTTCCTTCGGCACGTCGCGGATGAAGTTCGAGAGCACCAGGACGGACAGCGGAATGGCGAACGCGATGGACGGCAGGATGATGGCCAGCAGGCTGTCGTAGAGCTTGAGCTTGATGATGATCAGGTAGACCGGAATGATGGTTGCCTGCAACGGGATCGCGAGGCCCATGAGGAACAGCCAGTTCACCGACCTGAGGAACAGACTGCTGCCCCGGACGATGGCGAACGCCGCCATGAAGGAGATCAGCAGGGTGGGCACGATGGTCCCGACCGTCACGATCACGCTGTTGATGAAGTACCCGGCGAAGTCCGATTTGATGACGAGTTGGTAGTTCGACAGCGTCGGGGAGGTCGGCAGCGCCAACGGATTCGTCGCATAGTAGTTCGCCTGGGTCTTCAGGCTGGTGACGACGATCCAGTAGATCGGCAGCACCACGATGAACAACCAGATCCAACCCCCGAAGCCGGCCAGCCAGTTGCGGCCGTGCCGACGCTGGTTCCGACGCTTCTTCGGGCGAACCTCGGGCCGGTGTTCGACCGGGGTGGTCAGGGTGTCGGCCATCTCAGGCACCTTCCAGCTGGCTGTCGGTCGACCCGCCGCCGCCGACACGGCGCAGCAGCAGGGCAAGGGCAAGTCCGACGAGGACGAGGATCATGGCGATCGCGCTCGCCGGCCCCATCAGGTTTGCCTGAAAACCGGTGGAGTACATGTCGAGGGCGAGCACGCGGGTGGCGTCTCCGGGACCGCCGGCGGTCATCACGAAGATCAGGTCGAAGAAGGTCAGCGATCCGACCACCATCAACGTCGAGGACGTGACGATCGTGTACTTGAGCTGCGGAAGCGTGATGCTCCAGAACTGGCGGATCCGTCCGGCACCCTCGATCTCCGAGGACTCGTACATCGATTTCGGGATCTGTCGCACTGCCCCCTGATAGATGAGCGAGTGGAACGGGATGAACTGCCAGGACACCACGAAGATGATGACACCGAGCGCCAACTTGTCCACCCCCAGCCAATCCTGACTGAGGAAGTCGATGTGCAATCCAGCCCCGAGGCCGAAATTGGGATCCAACAACGCTTTGAAGGTGATGGCGATGGCCGCCGAGCTGAGCAGCACCGGGATGAAGAACATGATGGCGAGAAATGCCCGATAGCGCTCCTGGCCGGCGAGAAAAACACCGATGAGAATGCTGGCCGGCGTCTGCACGGCCCAGGACAGCACCATCACCAAAAAGGTCACGAACAGCGTATGAGGCAGGCCCGGGTCGCTGAGCACCGCCCGCCAGCTGTTGAGACCGTCCGGGTGGATAGCCCCGATGCCGTCCCACTGGGTGAAGCTCAGGCCGAGCACACCGAACAGCGGGATCAGGCCGAAGGCGGTGAAGACCACCAGGGCGGGAATGGCCATCCACGCGACCGAGCCGGCGCTGCCGGTCCGCCGGGAACCCCGTCGTTTCTCCGGGGTTCCCGCGCGCGGAGCTGACCGCGCGAGCGTGCTCACGTGCCGATGACCTTATTCAGGTTGTCGGCGAACTGTTGCGGCGAGACCGAGAGCTGGAAGAGCTTGGCGATGTTGTCCAGCAACGTCTCCGCAGCCGTCGGACTTAATGCCTGGTCCCAGGACTGGGCAAAGGTCTTGGCATTGCTGGAGACGCCGTAGATGAATTTCAGCCATTCGGCATCCTTCGACCCGGCGAGCAGTTTGTCGGTGCCGTTGACGATCGGAATCGAACCGGAGGCAACCCATTCCTTGTTCTCGGCATCGGAGAGCACCGCCGTCGTGAAGAACTTCTTCGCGATCGCCTTCTGGTCGGCGGTGGCCTTCGAGGAGATCGACAGGTACTGGCCAGGGTTTCCGACGGTATCGGTCGGGTCGCCCTTGCCGCCGTCCACCGGGGGGAAGTTCATGTAGCCGAGGTGGCCGCCCGAGACGAAGTCGCCACCATCGGTCGACATGCTCCCGTAGGTCCACGAGCCGTGCAGCATCATGGCGGCCTTGCCTGTGTAGAGCAGCGCCTGGTCAGCGTTCGAGTCGGCGGTGATCGAGGAGAATCCCTTGATGAAGCCATTGGCCTTGATCAGCGTCTGCATCTGGGTGAGGGCCTGGATCGCGAGCGGGTTGGACCACGCGTTCTTCTCGCCGTTGAACACGGCCTGGAACACCTCGCCGCCACCGATGCGATCGAACAGGAACTCGAGCCACATCATGTTCGTCCACCGGGACTGACCGCCGAGGGAGAACGGAGCGATGCCCTTGGCGTTGAACTTGGGCACGAGATCCATGATGTCGCCCCAGGTCTGCGGGGGCTTGGCGCCGATCTTGTCGAACAGGGTCTTGTTGTAGTAGAGGACGATCGGCTGGACGGTCTCGCACGGCAGGGCGTACACCTTGCCGCCGACCGTTGCCGCACCGAACGAGGAGGGGAACAGCCGACTCTTGACGGCCGGGTTCTCGGAGAAGTAGCTGGTGAGGTCCTCGACCTGGCCGGCGTCGACGTAGCTCTTCAGGCCGCCGCCACCCCAGCCCCAGATGACCGTCGGGGCCTGGCCGGCGCCGATAGCGGTCTTGATCTTCGTCTTGTAGGCATCGTTCTGGAACGTCGTCGGCTGGATCTGGGTGGTCGGGTTCGCCGTGTTGAAGCGCTTGACGGTGTTCGTCCGGATGCCCTCCCCCGGCTGACCCGTGAGGTACCAGTAGCTGGCGGTTCCGGTGGCGGCCCCGCCACCGGCACCCGCCGAGGCTGCCGCTCCGCCGGTACCGGCGGCGGACGGTCCGGAGGTGCCGCCACAGGCGGACAGGAGGCCGGCTCCGGCACCGGCGAGAGCCAGCGTCAGGAAGCTACGGCGGGACGTGAGGTTCGAATCCATGAGTGATCTCCCTGCTTGGACGGGGGCCAAGGCCTCGCCGCGGCGGTCTGCGTTGATCGCAAACGGAACACTAGGTTTCGAGGTAGGTGCTGTCAATGGTTTCCACGTTTCGACATCGAATGGCCGATTGCCCTCACAGCTAGAGCCTTTTAGCATCACTACCAGCCACTCTGAGTTCGAAACTTTTCGGACGGCCGACCATGATTCGGCCAGTATGTTTCGATAGGACCAGAGCCGGTCGCCTGACGAGGAGTGAGCTGATGACAACGCTGTCCGATCCCACCCGAGGAAAGCTGACGCCACTCTGGCGGGATCCGATGCTGTCCGTCGACCACCGGCTGGCGCTCCTGCTGGAGGACATGACCCTCGAGGAGAAGGTGGCCCAACTGGGCAGTCGCTGGGCGGGCAACGACATGGCGATGGACAGCCCGCACGGCGAGAACCCGGAGGACCATCCAGGGCACGGCAGGACCGCGAACACCCCCGATCCCGAGCTCACGTTCAAGGTCGCTCCCCTGCAGGATGTGTTCGCTGCGTCCGGCAGCCTCACCCTCGCCGAGGCAAGCGTCGACGGACTCGGTCAACTCACGCGGGTCTTCGGCAGCGTGCCGCTCACCGTCGAGGAGGGGGTGGCCGAACTCCTGCGCCAACATCGCGTGGTGCTGGCCGGATCACGGCTGGGCATCCCGGCGCTGGTGCACGAGGAGTGCCTGACCGGGTTCACCACCTTCGGGGCGACCGTGTATCCGGCGGCCATCGCCTGGGCCGCGACGTTCGACCCGGAGCTGGTGCAGCGGATG
This sequence comes from Nakamurella sp. UYEF19, assembly GCF_040546275.1. Taxonomy (NCBI): domain Bacteria; kingdom Bacillati; phylum Actinomycetota; class Actinomycetes; order Nakamurellales; family Nakamurellaceae; genus Nakamurella; species Nakamurella sp. UYEF19. The sequence continues at coordinate 64,370 of NZ_JBEPNO010000017.1, forward strand.
GCGGCCGCCATCGGGCAGGACATGGCGGCGGTCGGCGTGCACCAGGGACTCTCGCCGGTGCTGGACGTCGTGCGCGACTACCGCTGGGGTCGTGTAGAGGAAACCCTCGGCGAAGACCCGTATCTCGTGTCGATGCTCGGCTCCGCCTACGTCACCGGGCTGCAGAGTGCCGGCGTGATCGCCACGCTCAAGCACTTCGCCGGATACTCGGCATCACGCGGGGCGCGGAACCACGGCCCGGTCCCGATGGGACGCCGCGAGCTGCTGGACGTCATCCTGCCGCCATTCGAGATGGCCGTATCCCTCGGCGGTGCGCGCTCGGTGATGAACTCCTACGCGGAGATCGACGGCGTCGCGGCCGGCGCCGATCCATGGCTGCTCACCGAGCTGCTGCGCGACGAATGGGGATTCACCGGCACTGTGGTCTCGGACTACTGGGCCGTCCCGTTCCTGGCCACCATGCACCGGTTGGCCGAGGACGCCCAGGAGGCCGGTGTTCTCGCGCTCCGCGCCGGCCTGGACGTGGAACTACCCGACACCCTGGGCTTCGGGCCACATCTCGTGCAGCGGGTGCGGCGCGGCGAGATCTCCGAATCGCTGGTGGACCGGGCGGCGGGACGATTGCTGCGCCAGAAGATCGAACTGGGTCTGCTGGACCCGCAGTGGACTCCGGAGGGGTCGGTGGCGGAGGCGATGGACCGGGATCTCGACTCCGCGTCGAACCGGGCGATAGCACGGGAACTGGCCGAGCGGTCCGTCATCCTGCTCGATCCCGGAACCGCACTACCGTTGCAGCGCAACGGTAGTGCGTCCATCGGAAGGCTTGCCGTGATCGGTCCCTGCGCGGACGATCCGCGAACCTTCATGGGCTGCTACGCCTTTCCGAATCACGTCCTTCCCCGCTACCCCGCCCGCGGTCTCGGCATCGAGGTGCCCTCGGCGTTGGCCGCGCTCCGGGACGAGTTCGGGGGGGCGACGGTCACCTTCGAGCAGGGCTGCGCGATCCAGGGCGACGATCGGTCCGGGTTCCCCGCTGCGATCTCGGCTGCCCGGGAGGCCGACGTCTGCGTCGCCTTCGTCGGGGACCTCGCCGGCCTGTTCGGCCTCGGCACCTCCGGAGAGGGTTGCGATGCCGCCGATCTGCGGTTGCCCGGGGTACAGGCGGACCTGATCGCCGAGTTGATCGCGACCGGGACGCCCGTCGTGGTGGTCGTCGTCTCGGGGCGGCCGTACGCGCTGGGCGAGGTCCACGACGGAGCCGCCGGATTGATCCAGGCCTTCATGCCCGGCGAGGAGGGCGGCGCCGCCATCGCCGGCGTGCTCTCGGGGCGGATCCAGCCGAGCGGAAGGCTTCCCGTGCAGATTCCGCGCAGCCCCGGCGGCCAGCCGGGGACCTACCTGCAGCCACCGCTTGGCGCCGACCACTCCGGCACCAGCAACCTCGATCCGACCCCGCTCTTCGCTTTCGGCCACGGACGCTCGTACACCACGTTCGACCTGGACGACCTGCGGATCAGCCACACCGAGATCCCGACCGACGGCGAGCTCACCGCGACGGTCCGGGTGTCGAACACAGGTGGCCGCGACGGCGACGAGGTCGTCCAGCTCTACCTGCGAGATGCCGTCGCCCAGGTCACCCGACCGGTCCGACAACTGGTCGGCTTCGCTCGTGCCGCGGTTCCGGCCGGTGGCTCCGTGGACGTGATCTTCCGCCTCCACGCCGATCGCACGGCGTTCGCCGGACGTGACCTGGCCCGCATCGTCGAACCGGGTATCTTCGTGATCATGGTCGGTTTGTCCGCCTCCGACATCCGGTGCACAAGCGAGTTCCGGCTGACCGGACCGCTGCGGACGGTCGGGCACGACCGCGTCCTCGTCACGCCGGTCCTCGTCACGCCGGTCCTCGTCACGCCGGTCGACGCCCCACAGGCGACGTAATGCGGGCACGGCGAAGGGCTGCACGATGATGACCGGCTCGTCACCCCGGCAGACGCGGCCGACTCTGGCCACCGTCGCCGCCTCGGCCGGCGTCTCGGTCGCCACCGTCAGCAAGGTGCTCAACGGACGCAGCGATGTGGCCGCCGCCACGCGGATCATCGTCCAGGAAGTGTTGCAGCAGCACGACTACGTACGGTCGACGCCACCGCGACTCGACATCGGGGCACACCCGACGGTCGAGGTCGAAGTGGACGGTGCGCTCCGGGCGTATTCCTCCGAAGTCGTCCAGGGGGTGATCGACGCGGGAGCCCAGGCGGGGGTGTCCGTGGTGGTGAGCACGCGGGTCGGGGGCTCCGGCAACCGGCCGGCCGAACGGCCGACCGTCTGGGCCAGGGCGCTCGCGGCGTCCGGCCGGCGCGGTGTCGTCGCCGTCACCAGTGTGCTGACGGCCGAACACCTCACGGCTCTGAGCCGCGCAAAGATCCCGCTGGTCCTCGTCGACCCGATGAACATGCCGCGAGCCAGGGTGACGAGCGTCGGATCGACGAACTTCGCCGGCGGGCTGACTGCGACCCAACACCTGTTGTCGTTGGGGCACCGCCGCATCGGCTACATCGGGGACAAGGAGACCGCGGCCTGCAACCAGGCCAGGGTGCACGGTTTCCGGGCTGCGATGGAGGGCGCGGGCGCGCCGATCCTGCCGGGCTACATCGGAAACGGGCTCTTCGACTACGACACCGGGGTCACCAGGGGAGCAGCCATGCTGGACCTGTTGGAGCCGCCGACGGCGATCTTCGCCGGGTGCGACGAGATCGCCCTCGGCGTCATCGAGGCGGCCCGGATTCGCGGACTGAGCGTGCCTCGGGACATCAGCGTGGTCGGATTCGACGACACCCAGCTGGCGCGGATGTCCTCCCCCGGTCTGACGACGGTTCGTCAGCCATTGCGCGAGATGGGCGGTGTGGCACTGCGGACCGTACTGCGGCTCGCGGCCGGAGAGACCGTCGAGTCCCACCACGTCGAACTGGCCACCGGCCTGATCGTCCGGGACTCGACGGCGCCGGTCCACACCTGAGTCCGCTCACCACCGGAAGGAGTCAGTACGCCCCCGAGAGGGCCCGGTGACCAGAGCCTTTCCACCGTTCGACCTCGCTGCGGGCTGCTGCGGCCAGGAGCGCGGCATCCGTCATCACCGCCAGGTCGCTGAACCCGAACGGGGCAAGTCGGTCGGCCCGCTCCGGCGATCCGGCGAAGGCGCCGCACCGGACGCCGGCCGCCGCGCACGCCGCCACGATTGTCACCAGGGGCGCGTCCGCGGCGTGGTCGGACAGGAGTTCGCCCGTCTCGACGCCCAGCGCCAGCGACAAGTCGAACGGTCCGACGAAGATCATGTCGACACCGTCGACCGCCGCGATCTCACGGACCGCACCCAGACCCGCCCAGGTCTCGACCATCACCGCGCACATCACCTGGGCGTTGGCGGTCGGCGCATCCGGGGCGTCCCTGCCGAACAGCGCGGTCATCGGCCCCCAGCTCCGCTGGCCGCGCGGTGGATAGCGGGCGGCCTGTGCCACTCGGGCAGCCTGCTCGGGGGTGTCGACAAGCGGGACGATGACGCCGGCCGCGCCTCCGTCGAGTGCCCGCCCGATGCCGGCGGGCGAATGGTCGGCGACACGGACGTAGACCGGCAGACCGGACGTCCCGATCGCGTGGAGGGCCGCGCGGGTGGAGGCGTCCTCGTAGGTTCCGTGCTGGGCGTCCAGCACCAGCCAGTCAGCACCCGAGGAGGCCAGGATCTCTGCCGCGCCGCCGCCGGCCAGGCTCGACCATGCCCCAACCCGAAACAAACCCTCCGGCTCCTGCGCAGGCCCTTGGTCCGAAGCCGCGTCATGATGAAAGGTCACCGCAGCAATCTAGCCGCCACCGTCGCCGGGGCAGGCTTCTGGGCCGTGCCGACGCGGGTGTGGTTCGCGCCCTGCCCGGTCAGATGAGGTGTCAGCTCACGCAGCGGACATCCCACCGACCGTCTGATCACGATCGACGTCGGCAAGGTGGGCGGCCAGTTTGGCCAACCCGTCCCGGAGCCGCGACTTCACCGTCGGCACCGGAACGGACAAACGGTCGGAGATCTGCAGCGTCGACAGACCTTGGAAGTAGGCGAGCTGCAACGATTCCCGCTGCTTGGAGCTCAGCACGGTCAGCGCTCCACGAACACGCGCGTACTCCTCGTTCAGCAACACGGACTCGACGACGGTATCGGTCTCGGCCACGGCAGACCGGCTGAAATCCTGCTGGTCACGCCGCCTGTCCGCCTGGCAGCTGCGGACGCGGTCGACAGCCCGCGCATGGGCGATCTTCAGGATCCACGAGGTGCCACCACCACGGGTGGAATCGAAGCGGGACGCCTGCCGCCAGATCTGGAGGAAGGCTTCCTGCAGTACCTCCTCGGCCTGGTGGCGGTCCCGCAGCAGCGCCACGCAGATACCGAAGACCCGGGCGCGGAAGATCGCGTAGACCTCGTCGAAAGCGACCTGGTCACCGTGGGATACCCGGTCCAGCAAGCGATCCACCACCGAGGTCGGCTGTCGGGCGAGGATCGGCAATCCCGCGGGTATTTCCAGAGTCGGCACGTGCACCTCGATTTCGAACGCACCCGGGACGGGCGGCGTTCTTCCTCATCATGTCGACGACTCAGGCTGATACCGAGAGCCAAACTATGCAAGGACCCTTATGTCTGCACAGATTTGATCGAGTGCATTGCGACGTCCACGCGATGTCGGGATCCGACCCCGTCAGCCTTGGCGCAACGCACCGCCACCGGCCCGCAGCCAGGAGTGGTCAGGGAACAACGCTTCGCGGTGCACTCGCCAGGATCGCCTCGACGGACATGCCGGGACGACGCTGCAGCAGGCCGAGCGCCGCGTCACGATCGGTGGGGTGAGCGGCCAGCCAGCCCGGTCCACGAGCGTCCCCACAGGCCAGGAAGTTGGAGACCTCCTCGTTGCTGTGGCGTACATGCTCTGACTTCGATTCGGGCATGTTTGCTCCCTCGTAGCGGATGGGCCGTACGCGACGCTGAGAGTGGTGTCTGTGGTGGACCCGTGTATCGCGCCACGGAATCGTTAAAGATAGGAAACAAGCAGGTCACAGGGGTCGCGGGTTTACCCTTTGTGGACTATCTCGGCAGGCTCCGCAGGCGTCAGAACAGGTGCAGGGTGCCGAGCAGACCGACCACCACCGGGGCCAGACCGAGACAGAGGAAGGCCGGAAGGAAGCAGAGTCCGAGCGGCGCGGTGATCGCCACGCCGGCCCGCCCGGCCGACCGCGCGGCCTCCTGCGCGATCGCTGCCCGCAGTCGGGCGGCGTGCTGGCGCACCGCCTGCGCCAGCGTTGCCCCGCCGGACGACGACCGCCGCGCCGCAGCGGCCAGATCGGCCAGATCCGGGTGGTTCGACGCGGTCGACCAGGCGACCCCGGGATCGGCCCCGAGGGTCAGCAGGGCAGCCACCCTGCCCAACTGCTGGAACGGATCGTCCGGGTCGCCGCCACGCCATCGCCCGGCCGCGCCAGGCGCGCCCCTCTCCACCGGTACCGCGAGCAGGGCGGCGCCGATCGACATCCCGGCCTCCAGGCAGGCGGCCAGCAGATCGGCGTGCACGGCCAGCCGGCGGCGGTCGTCGGTCGACTCGGCCACCGACCGGCGCTGCGGCATCCGCAGGGTCGCCGCCGCGGCGGAAACGGACAGACCGACCCCGACCCACCAGGGCCACAGATCGAGGAGGAGCCCCACGGCGAACAGGCCCGACGCGGTGAAGAGTGCCCGCCGCCCGCCGGGCGAGACCCGCCCGGCACCAACGTGATCCGGACCGGCAGCGGTCCACGGCGCTCGGCCCGCATGGCTTGTCGCCACGTCGTCGCCCCCTGTGGTGGCCAGCCGACCGAGCGGGTCGGCCGACGACGGCACACACCACAGTGCAGTTCCCGCCAGCGTCAGCGCCACCATCGTCGACCCGGTCATCTGCGCACGATCAACCGCGCACGATTCGAGCCGTCCAGGCGAGGCCGGCGCACGTGAGAGCCGTTCCCGTCATCAGCATCAACTGGCCGGCACCGGTAAAGAAGAGCACGTGGAGCGGGTCGGCACCCATGCCCACTCCGAGCACCACCCCGAGCGCCGGCATCGCGGCGAGCACGTAGCCGGAGACCCGTGGACCCGAGACCTGTGCCTCTCGCTGCGATGTCGCCGAGAGGCGCTCGTCGAGATCGTCGGACACCGTGTCGACGAGCACCGCCAACGGCACGCCGTACCGTGCCGACAGCAGCCAGGCCGTGGCCAGCCGATCGGTGATCTCGGCGATCCGATCGGACCGGCCTCGGCGCCCATCCACGACCGCCTGCAGCCCATTCGAGGCCGCCGGCGCGCGGCCGCGGTCGACAGAAACGGCAACCGCCAGATCGGCGAGCATCCGGGCCGACCGGCCGTGCTGCTCCTGCGCGCTGGCGCGGATGGCTGCCATCGGCGCAGCTCCCGCCCGGATCTCGCGACCGAGCGTCCGGCAGCCGGCCAGCATGTCGACCAGGTCCCGGCGTCGATGTCGTCGCCCGGACTCCGACCGGACCAGCATCGCCACGGTGGTCAGGAACAGCGCGGCCGAGGCTGCCACCATCGGTCCCGCCGCCCACCAGGAGATCACCGCGGCGGCCGAGATCCCCGGAGCCGCAACGCTGGTGCCGCGTCGGCGGTCGTGATCCGGCTGTCCACCCCGCATCCCGGGCCCGGAGCCCGATTCTGATCCCGGCCCGGAGCCGAACACCGTTCCGGGTATCCCGGACGCAGCGAAGGACGGCCGCAGCCGGGACGATCCCGGCCAGCAGAGGAGTGCTACGGCCGCCAGCAGGCAGGTCACCATGTGGGCTCCACGCCCCGCGCGGACGCCAGCGCCGACAGCATCCCAGCTCCCGGCGTCACCGGACGACCGTCGACCACGGCCGGGACGGACACCACCAGACCGGCGGGATCCCTGCTGAGCACTGCAATCTCGCTCAGCACCCGCCGGCCGCCCACCCGACGCATGTGCAGGACCAGCTGGACCGCACTCCCCAGCTGCGCGTGCAGCGCGTCACGACCGAGTCCCGCCGGCGCGGCGAGTGCCTCCATCCTGGCCGGCACCTCGGAGGCCGCGTTGGCGTGCACCGTCCCGGCCCCACCGTCGTGACCGGTGTTGAGTGCGGTGAGCAACTCCACGACCTCCACCCCGCGCACCTCACCGACGACGATGCGGTCCGGGCACATCCGGAGGGCCTGACGGACCAGCTGCCGCATTCCGATGGCGCCGGCGCCCTCGACATTGGGCGCCCTGGCCACCAACCGGACGAGGTGCGGGTGATCGGGACGGAGTTCCTCGGCGTCCTCGACCGTCACCAGTCTTTCGGAGGGATGGATCGCGCCCAGCAGCGCGGCCAGGAGCGTTGTCTTGCCCGAGCCGGTACCGCCGGAGATCAGGAAGGCCAGCCGGGCACGGAGGATCACCTCCAGAACGGGCCGGCAGATGCCCGGCAGTGTGCCGGCCAGCGTCAATGCGGCGAGGTCGTGCCGGGTCGGGCGGAGCACCCGCAACGACAGGCACGTACCGGACGCCGCGACCGGGGCGATGACGGCATGCAATCTGGTGCCGTCGGACAACCGGGCGTCCACGAAGGGCTGGGCCTCGTCGAGACGCTGGCCGGCCGACGTCGCGAGCCGGCGAGCCAGTCGCTGCACCGCGGCCTCGTCCGGGAAGGTCACGGCGAGCCGCTCCCATCCGGCTCCTCGATCGACCCGCACGTCGTCGGGCGCGTTGACCACCACGTCCGTCGTCGAGGGGTCGGCCAGGATCTCGGCCAACGGGCCGGCTCCGACGAGTTCACGTTGCAGGCCCTTGATGAGATTCAACATCTCGGCGTCGGTCACCAGCATCGAGGTCTCGGCTCGGACAGCCCTGGCCAGCGCCGCACCGCTTGGCTCGCTGCGCTCGTCGGCCAGCCGCCGCTGGACGCTCTCGATCATCTCCTCGGTCAGGGCCGCGCCACCGACACCGATCACCGAGGTCCTCACGAGACGTCCTGGCGGAGGTGGGCGAGGACGGCCGTCGCGGCAGCGACCAGGGGCCCGCGACGGTCGGTCCCGGGGGGACGACCGTTCTCGAGGTCACGCGCCAGATGCGGTTGCGGTCGCATCCTGGCCAGCACCTGCAGGCCGAGCGCCCGCCCGATGTCCTGGGCGCCGATGCCGCCGGGCGACGGACCGCGGACGAGCAGTTCAGGGATTGCCCCCAGATCCCGGACCCGATCGGCGATACGTGCCGCCGAGAACGATCCCCGCACGTCGGCAGTGGTCACCAGCACCACGAGATCCGCCTTCTCCAGGACCCGATCGCCCGCCGCCGTCGGGTGCCGGGGCAGATCGACGACGGTCAGATCGCCCGCCCGGCGGCCGGCGTCCAGCACGACATCCACCACATCCCCGGGGATCTCACGCCCGGCAGTACGTCCGGGACACAGCACGGCGATCCGGCCCCGACCGAACGGAGCGGTGGGCAACGCGCGATGGAGCGCATCCGGTGGCAGCCGCCCGGATGGCGCCGCCAGCTCGTCCCACCGGATGCCGCCCCGCTTCTCGATGCCGAGCAGGACGTCGATGCCGGGTCCCCACGGGTCGCAGTCGGCCAGCAGGACCCCCCGTCCGGACCGTTCGGCGGTTGCTGCCAGCGCGGCGGCGAACACCGAAGCTCCCGCCCCGCCGCAGGCGGCGATGACCGCGATGGTGTGACCGTCACCGGGTCCACCGACGACGGTGCCGGCCAGCAGGTCCACCAGGACGTGATCGTCCTGCCCCACCACCACCGTGCGTTCGACCTGCAGACGGAGGCACTGCTGCAGTACGTCCGCCCCCGGTTCCGACCGGCACAGGGCGACCACGTGGGAACGAGGCGGCAGCGCCGCCGCATTCGCCGCTCCGAGCAGATCGGTGTCGATGAGCACCATCGACGCGGAACGCCACGACGCCCGGGCGCCCGGGTCGACGCCGTGCATCACCTCGACCCCGGCTGCGGCTGCGACCCGGAGCAGATCCTCCAGCATCAGATCGTCACCGGTGACGATCAGCGGTCGTGACTCCATGACTCGGCCTCCCTGGACGGCCACCGGCTCGAACCGGCGGTGGACCCAGTCGACCGGCCGGATCCGCCGGCCACCAGCGCCGGTCGCGAATTGTGGACAACTCGAGGCATGGGGACAACCCCGGCACACCGATTTTGGGGGGTTGCGCTCGGGCGCAAACGGGCATTGCCTGACCGACGTCGGGCAGGGACATGCCGCGCGGGGACAAAAGGCGAGCCTGGCGTCCAGACGCGTGCGCGCCCGGGAGGACCATCACCGGACGCCAGGACGACAGGGGCCGGGCCGCGTCGTCTGCGGCCCGGCTCCTGTCGTGTACTACCTGTGAACGTAGGGGCGGCCCCCGCCAGGGGGGAGGGCGGGGGCCGCGGGGGTTCAGCTCCGGGGGGTTGAGCTGAACCCGGGGTCGGTCTCCGGGGGGGTGGAAACCGACAAGTTCACTGTAGACCGCAGGACGCAGGTCGTCACCTCGCCGCTCGCCAGATTTTCGGCTTTCACATCAAGATTTCATGAAAATGACCCGTTCGGGTGCAGGAACTGAATCGGTCATGGTGAGAACGGGGTCCAGGATCCTTGCCCCGGGGCGGTGGGAGCGGGTACGAATGAAGGACGGACCCCCGGCCGGCCAGGGACTGTGATGGAGGAGAAATCACGGTTCACCCGATCCGGAGCTCTGTACTCGTGCCCCGGTACCCACTCGCCGCTATGAACCGCGAAGGGTACGTCGTCAGGGCTTTCCGCGAGACTCGCGAAGTCCGTTCTACGACGAATGTGGTGAAGCCTGGTAACCGATCAGCCCGAGTGAACGGCGCCCCGCCGCAAGGTGGGGCGCCGTTTTTGGTCGTCGGGCCTCGGCCCGATGACCAGGGCCGACACCCCGGTGACCGGACGCGACGCGGGCCAGTACGGCTGCTGTCAGTCGAATGGGAACCGGAATCACTCTCGACAGAGCCCGATGGGTTCACGGAACGACGACTCGTTCAGTCCATCACTCATCAGCTTCATCCTTGGGCGACGCAACATCGTCCGGCATTGGGTTCGAATAGGGGTTCTGGTTCTGGGTTTTACGGCTTGTATGCGCACGCATCGTTCGCGGACGGCGCCCGCTCCGTCCGTCGCCCGGGAGGTGGTGGAACGCAGTTCCGCTCTCTCGAACGCGTGATGTCCGGACAGCGCCAGGGGCTGCAGGAACTCGATCAGACTGCCGCGTCGGCGATGGAGGCGCCCTCCCGAGCGCCGGCGATCATCGCCTCGCAGACCTTGATGATCCAGGCGGCCACTCCAGAGCCATCAGCGAAGCCGGCTGCCGACCGCGCGTACACAGCACCTGTCCGCAGATGACCGACTTCGGGCGTCGTCAGGCCGTGGGGGTCCAGTCCGGAACTGATCATCGTGAGACGGGCGGCAGCCCTCGCGACCACTCCGTCCGCCGATCCGAACGCGGCCAGCCCCAACAGTTCGCCGTGCACCACGGCGACCAGGACCGGAGCGGGCCAGGGGGCGTGCAGGACGGACGCGGCCAGTCCGGTCAATCGGTCCGACAACTCCGCCCGGCCCGCTGCCGGCCGGCCCAGCAACGAACCGTCCGTCAGATCGGCAGCCGCCAACGTGTGCAGTCTGGCCAGGGCCTGCAGGGGCGCGCGTTCCCAGATCGGCACGAGGGTGCCGATGGCGGCGGCCACCCTCAGCGAACCGGCCAGCACCGGATCGGAGATGGCCGAGGCATCTGGGTCGAGGTCGGCCGAGCCTCCGTCCAGCAACGCCGACGCCCTGGCGGCCCGCACGGATGCGGCCGCGGAGGTCCGTGGCCAACCGCGCCGATTGGCTGGATGGCGGTGCACCGCTTCGATCGCCGCCCTCGCGGTAGCAACGGCGTCGTCGACGCCCGGCAACGCCGTCAGGTCGGGCCACGCTCCGGTCGTCACCCCGACAACGTAGTCACTGGGCCACCCCGCCATGGCGCGGTGCCGTGTCCGACGGATAGTTTCGGGACAGAGAAACCCGATCCGGATCGGCGGGCGAGCAACCGACAGGCGGCCCGCTGCGCCGGCGCGGGCGGCACGAACCGACACCGACGTCGACAACGAGGAGAAATCCGATGGCACAGGCTCCGCACGAACCAGAGGTCGGACTCGACAACCTGCTCGCCGAAGACCGGACGTTCGCGCCAAGTCCGGAGTTCGCGGCGAATGCCAACTTCTCGCAGGACGCCTACGAACGGGCCTCCGCCGACCCGCAGGGCTGGTGGGCGGAGCAGGCACGACGACTGTCCTGGGCCACGCCGTTCACCGAGGTGCTCGACTTCTCCGATGCCCCGCACGCGAAGTGGTTCGCCGACGGCAAGCTCAACGTCGCCTACAACTGCGTCGACCGGCACGTCGAGGACGGATTCGGCGACCAGGTCGCCATCCACTGGGAGGGCGAGCCGGGAGACTCCCGTGCGATCACCTACTCGCAGTTGAAGGACGAGGTCAGCAAGGCCGCGAACGCGCTCGTCTCGCTGGGCCTGAAGACCGGCGATCGGGTCGCGATCTACCTGCCGATGATCCCCGAGGCCGTCTTCTCGATGCTCGCCTGCGCACGCCTCGGGCTCGCGCATTCGGTGATCTTCGGCGGGTTCTCCGCCGAAGCGCTCCGTACCCGCATCGCCGATGCCGATGCCCGCCTGATGATCACTGCCGACGGTCAGTACCGCCGGGGTACGGCTGTCTCCCTCAAGGAAGCCGTCGACGACGCCGTCGCGACCGAGGGTTCCCCCGTCGAGCACGTCCTGGTCGTCAAGCGCACCGGGATCGACATCACCTGGGGTGCAAAGGATGTCTGGTGGCACGAACTGGTCGACGCTCAGTCGACCGAGCACATCCCCGAGGCCTTCCCGGCCGAGCAGCCGCTGTTCATCCTCTACACCTCCGGGACCACCGGCAAGCCGAAGGGCATCCTGCACACCTCGGGCGGCTACCTGACCCAGGCTGCCTACACCTTCAACGCCGTGTTCGACCACAAGCCCGACACCGACGTCTTCTGGTGCACCGCCGACATCGGCTGGGTCACCGGGCACTCGTACATCGTCTACGGACCGCTGGCCAACCGGGCCACCGAGGTGATCTACGAGGGCACGCCCAACACCCCGCACGAGGGCCGGCACTGGGAGATCATCGACAAGCAGAAGGTGACGATCTACTACACGGCGCCCACCCTGATCCGGACGTTCATGAAGTGGGGTGCCGAGATTCCCGCCGGCTACGACCTCGGGTCGCTGCGTCTGCTCGGCAGCGTCGGTGAGCCCATCAACCCCGAGGCCTGGATGTGGTACCGGGTCAACATCGGGCACGATCGCTGCCCGATCGTCGACACCTGGTGGCAGACCGAGACCGGCGCGATGATGATCTCGCCGCTCCCGGGTGTGACGGCCACCAAGCCCGGTTCCGCCATGGCCGCGCTGCCGGGCATCGATGCGCAGATCGTCAACGACGAGGGCGTGCCCGTCGGCAAGGGCCAGGGCGGCTACCTCGTCATCGCCAAGCCGTGGCCGTCGATGCTCCGGACGATCTGGGGTGACGACGAGCGCTACAAGGACACCTACTGGTCCCGGTTCGCCTTGCAGGGCTACTACTTCGCCGGTGACGGCGCGAAGTACGACACCGACGGAGCGCTCTGGCTGCTCGGACGCGTCGACGACGTGATGAACGTGTCGGGTCACCGCATCTCGACCACCGAGGTGGAATCCGCGCTGGTCGCGCACCCGTCGGTGGCCGAGGCGGCCGTGGTCGGTGCGAACGACGCGATGACGGGCCAGGGCATCGTCGCGTTCGTGATCCTCCGCGGGGACGCCACCAAGCGGGTGGCGCAGGGCGGCGCGGACGCCGGCGAGCAGCTGATCGCCGAGCTGCGCAGGCACGTCGCAACGCAGATCGGGCCGATCGCCCGGCCGCGGCAGATCATGATCGTCCCGGAGCTCCCCAAGACCCGATCCGGGAAGATCATGCGGCGACTGCTTCGTGATGTCGCGGAGAACCGTGACCTCGGCGACGTCACGACGCTGCAGGACTCAGCCGTGATGGGCATGATCACCTCCGGGCTGTCGTCGGGCAGGAGCGAGGACTGACCCCGTCAGGCCCGGCAGGCTTGCTCCGCGTTCCCGCGGGGAACCTGCCCGGTGTCGGCCGACGGCCGCACCGGCGGACGCGTCCGGCACCAAGGACGGATCCCGGCTGCGGCCATGGCACGATGAACGCGATCCGGACGCACCGCAGCGACCCGGATCCATCCCGACTGCCCCGGCGACCGCGTCCGGATGCAGGTGAGTACCTTCCAGAAGGGGACGTGACCATGTCAGGCAACGCCCAGCCGCCGATCACCTACGGCGGCAACACCGGCCGTCCGTCCATCCCATTGGTCGCCGAACCCGACGTGGACACGTCCGGGTCGATGGGTGCTCTGGTCAAGGACGCCACCGTCCACCTGTCCACGCTCGTCCGGTCCGAGATCGAACTGGCGAAGCTGGAGGTGGTCGCCTCCGTCAAGACCGGCCTGACCGGCGCCATCTTCTTCATCCTGGCCGCCGTCATCGGTCTGTTCAGCCTGTTCTTCTTCTGGTTCATGGTGGGCGAGATCCTGAACATCTGGCTGCCCCGGTGGGCGGCGTTCACCATCGTCTTCGTCGTCATGCTGCTGATGGCCGGCGGGCTCGCGTTCCTCGGTCTGAAGAAGGTCAAGCAGATCAAGAAGCCGGAGCGGACCATCTCGACGCTGTCCGAATCGGCGGCCACCCTGAAGGCGGCCGCCACACATTCCGAGCCCACACCGGGTCGGTGACCGGCCACGCCGGCCCTCAAGACCAGATCAACGACGCCGCAGCATCTGTGAACGCCGGCATCCCCGGTCCGCCCGTCGACCTGTCCGGCGTCACCCACCGCACCGTCAGCGCCAACGGCATCAGATTTCACCTCGCAGAGGCCGGGACCGGCCCGTTGGTGTTGCTGCTGCACGGTTTCGGTGGGATCTGGCTCAACTGGCGGCACCAGTTGCCGGCCCTCGCCGGGGCCGGATTCCACGTGGTGGCGCCTGACCTTCGGGGGTCGGGCGAGTCGGACAAACCCCCTCGCGGCTACGACGCCTTCACCCTGGCCGCCGATGTCGCCGGTCTCGTCAGGGCCCTCGGCGAGCGGGAGGCGATGCTGATCGGACAGGGCTACGGCGGGGTGCTCGCCTTCAATACCGCCGTCCTGTATCCGGACCAGATCAGCTCGGTGGTGGCGATCTCGGCGCCGCACCCCAGTCGGATGGCCAGGCTGAGACGTCCGGTCCGGACGGACCCCTACGGCCGGCTGCTGACCTTCGCCGCCCTGCCCATCTCGCCCGATCGGCGGCTCGCCGCGTCCGATGGTGCGATGCTCGAGCGGATCGTCCGGTCGCACGCCGGCCCGGCCTGGGCGGCCTCGGCCGACTTCGCTGCGACGGTGGCCGTCATGCGCAAGGCGATCGTCACGCCGGGCGCGGCCAAGGGTGCGCTGGAACCGCTGCGCTGGGTCGCCCGGTCACCGTGGAGATCTGATGGACATCGTCATCGCGAAGCGTTGCAGACTCCGCTGAAGGCTCCCGTGCTGCACCTGGCCGGCGAGGGCGACCGTTTCACCCCCGTCGGAGCACTCGCCGGGACCGAAGACCTCTGCGCCGGTGAGTACCACCTGCAGGTGATCCCCGGCGTCGGTCACTACCCCGCCGAGGAAGCACCCGATGTGGTCAACGAGGCCGTCATCGCCTTCACCGCGTCGCTGATCAACGGCTGAGTCCGACCACCGCACCGGCCCCGCTGCACGACGAGCAGGCGGTTCGACCGCGGATCAGTCAGCAGTGCAGGCGCCGGTGGCGGCGGCGGTGTGGTCCACCAGACCCGCCGCAACCACCGGGGCGACCTCGGCCGCCGTCAGGGCGAACCCGATGTCCGGTTTGTCGATCGCAGCGCCGAACACCACACCGATGACCGTGCCGTCGGCGGCCAGCAGCGGCCCCCCCGAGTTGCCGGCTCTGACATTCGCCCGCAGCGTGTAGACGTCGCGGTTCACCGTTGCCGAGGAATAGATGTTCGGCCCGTTCAGGGTGATCTCGCTCCGGATGCGGCCCGGGGTGATGGTGAACGGACCGTCCAGCGGATACCCGGCCGGGGCCGCGGAGTCACCGGCCTTGGCCGGGGCGGTGGCGAAGGTGAGCGCCGGACGGGTCAGTCCGGGTACATCGAGCACGGCCAGATCCCGGTTCGGGTCGTAGACCACCACGGTGGCCGGGAGCGAGGTGCGGCCCTGCTCGATGACGAGCCGGTCGGTCCCCGCGACCACGTGGGCGTTGGTCAGGAACTTGCCGGGCGCGATCACGAAGCCCGACCCCTCGATGCGACGCGTGCACGAAGTCGCCACCCCGCGCACCTTCAGGACGGACTGCCCGGAGGTGCGCAGCGCAGCCGACACGGCCAGCGTCGAATCCGGTGGGCCGACGTTCACGTCGGGGGTGGGTGTCAACGGGTCGAGGATGGCCGGGAAACCGGAATCGTCGAAGAGCTGCCGCATGCGGCTGGAGATGTCCCGTACGCCGTCGGGCATGACGTCATCGACGGCTCCGAGCACGGAGGACGACCGGACCGCCGAGGCCAGCCACGGGTAGGGCGTCGAACCGAGTGGGATGGCGATCATCCAGGTCACCACGAGCACCGCGATGGTGTGGCCGACCAGACCGAGACCGTGGTCCAGTGCCTTCGCCGGCCGCCAGGTGATCCGCCCGGCCAGCGCCTTTCCGACGGTGGCACCGGCGATCTCACCGATCCCGACCCCGACGATGACGCAGGCGATGCCCAGCGCGACCTTCGCTGCACTCTGGTCGACGTGGCTCATCAACAGGGGGGCCAGCCGGATTCCGATCACCGCACCACCGACGGCGCCGATCAACGCGATGGAGGAATTGATGAAACCGCGCCGGAAGCCGGACCATGCTGCAGCCAGCAGCAGCACGATCACCAGTGCATCGACGAAGTTCACGTCCTGACAGACGTCTCGGGCGCCCGTCCGTTGCCACCGCCGCGATCACCGTCGCCGAGGTGCCCGGCCTCGGGGTCGGGGAGGGCGAGGCCCAGCTCGGGCAGCACGATGTACCGATGCTGGTCCCACGGCACCGACCAACCACCGAGGTCGAGCAGCACTTCGACCAACCCGGCGGTGAATCCCCAGACCACCATGTCCGCCACCTCGAAGGCCGGGCCGACGTAGCCGCTGGGATGACGGACCCGGCCCCGCCGCGCCGGATCGGCCAGATCCGCCACCGGCACCCTGGCCACCGCGGCCGTCTCGGCCGGATCGACTGCGGAGACCGGTCCAGGCCGGTGCCAGTAACCGACCACTGGCGAGACCAGGAATCCGGTGACGCCGAGGAAAAGATCCGGGAGCAGCGCAACGGGTGTCACCGAATCCGGGTCGAGACCGGTCTCCTCCTCCGCCTCCCGGAGTGCGGTCGCCACCGCATCCTCGGAGCCGTCCTGCTTGCCGCCGGGGAAGGCCGGTTGGCCCGCGTGCGAACGGAGGGTGACCGCGCGCGCGGTCAGCAGCAGATCGGGTCCCTGCGGTCCGTCGGCGAACAGCATCAGCACCGCGCTGCGGCGCCCCACCTGGGGTGCACTCACCGCCGGCCGTGGCAGCAGGTCGGCGATCCCCGCGCCGTCGATCCGTTCGACCATGCCGGCCAACCACGCCGGCATCACCTCGTCGGGTGCCAGCCGCTGTCCGAGCTCCCTGACGCCGGGGAGAGGTGCGATCACGCGCCGTCCGCCAGGCCGACCAGGGCGAGCAGGTGCGGCCTCTCCTGGCCGGCGACGAGCGCCGCAGCCGGACCGGGCTCGATCGGCCCGTCTCCGTAGGACGGGCACAACTCGGCGACGAAGCAGGCGCCGCAGGCCGGTTTCTTCGCGTGGCAGACCCGACGTCCGTGATAGATCGCCTGGTCGGAGAACCTGGTCCAGTCGGCCGGTGGCAACATGGCGTTGAGCTCGAGTTCGACACGAACCGGATCCGTCTCCTTGGTCAGACCCCACCGTCTGGCCAGGCGGCCCAGATGGGTGTCGACCGTGATCCCCGGGACACCGAAAGCGTGGCCCAGCACCACATTCGACGTCTTCCGGCCGAAT
Source organism: Nakamurella sp. UYEF19 (assembly GCF_040546275.1). NCBI lineage: Bacteria > Bacillati > Actinomycetota > Actinomycetes > Nakamurellales > Nakamurellaceae > Nakamurella > Nakamurella sp. UYEF19. The sequence continues at coordinate 81,630 of NZ_JBEPNO010000017.1, forward strand.
CCGGGCAGCGTGATGAGGTCGTCGAGGCGGTTGGGCAACTCCCCGTCGAACCGCTCCAGCAGGGCTTGGCCGAGGCCGATGATCGAGTTGGCCTTGTTCCGGAAGAAGCCGGTGCTCCTGATCATCTCCTCGAGTTCCATCCGGTCGGCGCCCGCGTAGTCGACCGCCGTGCGGTACTTCGCGAAGAGCGCCGGCGTGACGAGGTTGACGCGGACGTCAGTGCACTGCGCGGACAGGATGGTGGCGACGGCCAGTTCCAACGGAGTGGTGAAGTCGAGTTCGCACTTGGCATCGGGGAACTCCACCGCCAGTTGACCCGCGAGCTTTCTCGCACGTCGGGTGCGCGCCAGCGGGGTAGCCGGCACGACGGCCTTCTTCACGGCGCCCTTCTTCACGCTCTCACCCGGGATTGCCCTTCTGAATTGCCCTCCAGCGACGGATGTCGACACCTGGACAGAGTCCCACAGGCCCCCGACAGGCCCGCCCGGCATCGGGAGAACGTCCGTCGGGATGGCAGAGAGATCCCATCGGGCACCCGTACGATCCCGACGGCGCGCGGCCGGGGCGCCCCCGGACGCGGATGAACATGGTGGATGATGGACCGATCATGACCGTCTTCCTGGTGCTCCTGTTCCCTCTCCTGTTGATGGTGTTCGCCCTGCTGATGAGCCGTGTCGAGGACCGACTGCGCCCGGCCACCGTCACCGAGGACGAGGTCGGCGAGTTCCTCGACCAGGCCCGTCCGGAAGAGGTCAACACCCTGATCCGGGAGGGCTGGACCGGCGCGCTCGCCCGCTTCCGCCTCCGCCGTCGGCCGAGGGACCGCAAGATCCGCAAGGCCTGAGGACGGCCGAACCGCCGGCACCCAACGAGGACACGATTGCCGCTGGCTCCCCCAGGGTGTGCGGAAGTCTCCGGCCGTGGTGGAATGTGACGCACGCAATTGCTGATCAGGAGGACACGTGGAAGAAACCCTTGCCAGGGCCGGCATCTTCCAGGGGGTCGACCCCGAATCGGCGCTGGCCCTCGGGTCCCAGCTGGAATCGGTCGAGTACCCCCGCGGCAGCGCGATCTTCTCGGTCGGCGAACTCGGTGATCGTCTCTACGTGATCCTCTCCGGCAAGGTCAAGCTCGGCAGGAATTCACCGGACGGACGCGAGAACCTGCTGGCCATCATGGGTCCGTCGGACATGTTCGGAGAACTGTCCGTCTTCGACCCCGGTCCGCGCACCTCCAGCGCCACCGCGGTGACCGACGTCCGCCTCGCCACCATGGACCGCGCCGCCCTGCGCGAATGGATCGCCAAGCGGCCGGAGATCGCCGAGCAGTTGCTCCGCGTGCTCGCCCGCCGTCTCCGGCGGACTAACAACAACCTCGCCGACCTGATCTTCACCGACGTGCCCGGCCGGGTGGCGAAGGCCCTGCTGCAGCTGGCCCGTCAGTTCGGCCAGCAGGAGGGCAGTCATCTGCGGGTCACCCACGACCTGACGCAGGAGGAGCTGGCCCAGCTGGTCGGCGCTTCGCGGGAGACGGTGAACAAGGCTCTCGCCGATTTCGGACACCGCGGCTGGCTCCGCCTGGAAGGCAAGAGCGTCGTCATCCTGGACGCCGAGAGGCTGTCCCGCCGCGCCCGCTGACGCGCTTTTCTCAGGCGCCGGACGTTCACTCGTTGGAGTTCACTCTTTCGTGTCGGTGAATTTCGGGGTCAGCCCTCCACAAGAGGCGATCCTCGTGATCGGACCGTGATCTTCGCTCGTCCCGGGGGGCCACCGTCGGGTGGTTCGTCCGCGTTCGGTCACGCCGTCTTGGCCAGCACCGTGACTGTCACCGAGGCGGTCACCGTCACCGATTCCGGCAACCGGGCGATCGTGCCGGCAAGGTCTGCGGGATCCAGATGACGGGCACTCGGTCCCATCCGCACCAGGGCCGAGACGTCCCGGTGCGACATCGGCATCTGGAACTCCACCCGTTCCCGGGTGGTCGGGTCCAGCAGCCCCGCGAAAGCCACGGCGATCCGTTCGGCCTTGCCGTCATCGACGGTCAGCATGCCGAGTTGCTCACGGAGTTCGGCTAGGTGTGACGGCTCCGGCGTCACCACGCCGAGCACCCCACCGGGTGCGAGGACCCTGGTGATCTGCGCGGGGTCCCGAGGGGCGAAGACGCTCAGGACTGCGCGCACCGCACCACTGCGGACCGGCAACGGGGACCAGGCATCGGCCACCGCGCTCACCACTCGGGGATCCGCCGCCGCCCGGCGGGCCGCGTACTTCGACGAGTCGAGGGCGATGCCGGAACCGCCGGGGCCCAGCCCGTCCAGTACCGCTCCGAGGTAGTAGCCCGTGCCGGCCCCGATCTCCAGTACCGGTCCCGCCACGGTCGCTGCCGATGCGCCGGCCCGGACCACGGCCTCGGCCAGGGCCCCGGCGATGCGCGCGTAGTGTCCGGCACCGAGAAAATCCACGCGGGCGGACACCATGTCCGGGCTGTCCGCGGTGTCGGTGCGCGAGGCGGCCCCCAAGAGGGCGACGTACCCCTGTTTGGCGACGTCGAACGAGTGCCTGTTGGTGCAGAGGAACGAACCGTCGCCCTGGACCAAGGGTGAACCGCAGTGCGGGCAGGCCAGCGCCGATATCGCCTGTTCGGAGTAGGCGTGGGACGGGGGACGACGCGACGGATGCAGAGCGGCCGGGCGGACGTGCCCTGGCCTCACTCCTGCCCGCGCAGGTAGTGCAACTGCGCGGCCACCGACAGTTCGGCGGCCGGGCGAACGTGCGGCGCGATGTCGGTATAGACGAGATCGGTGACCTGGACGACGGTTGCCTCGCGTCCCAGCACGAGGAGGGCCGCACGTACCGAGTCCAACCGCTCCTCGCGGTGTTCTGCGTACTGCGCGCAAGTGGCGGCGAGGTCCGGTAGCTCCGGTCCGTGGGCCGGCAGCACCAGGGCCGGCCCGAGTGCGGCCAGCCGGTCCAGCGAGCTCAGGTAGGAAGCGAGATCGCCGTCAGGATGAGCGATGACGGTCGTCCCCCGCCCGAGAATGGTGTCGCCGGTCAGCACCGCCCCGTGGCCATCGCTCTCCAGCAGGTGGAAGCTGACCGAGTCGTCGGTGTGGCCCGGGGTGGCCAGCACCCGCAGCGTCCGGCCCGCGACGTCGATCAACTCGCCGTCGACGAGGGGTTTGCCTCCGCCGTGGCAGCAGCCGGGATCGGCGGCGCGGACCGGCGCTCCGGTGACTGCGGCCAGGCGGGCAGATCCGGCGGTGTGGTCCAGGTGCCGGTGGGTGACCAGGATCAGCTCCACCCGGCCCTGCTCGGCCAGTTCCTGCAGGTGGGGGTTGTCGTCCGGTCCGGGGTCGACCACCACGAGACCAGGATGATCAGGTCCGGCGAGCAGGTAGGAATTGGTGCCGTCCAGCGTCATCGGGCCGGGATTGTCGGCCAGCAGCACGCTGACGCCGGCCGCGACGCCGCGCACCGTCCCCGCCTGCAGCCAGGGTGCACCGGTGCCGTCGTTCGAGATCATCAACTTCCCTGACGTCGGAGCGAGAAGACCCGTCCGTCGACCTCGACCTGCAGTGGCTCGCCCGGAAGACTCTTCACGGTTGGCATCAGCGGGACGACGGTCCGGGTCTGGCTCATGGCCCATTGCACCGATCCGGCCTGTTGCAGATCGATCAGCATGGCCAGGGTCGGCGGCATCATCGCCAGGGTGCCGGCAGCGTGTTCGGCCAGCAGATCCGCGGGCCGGGCCCAGCGTCCCGACTCGGCCTCGGTGGTCAGCATCTGCGCGTCCTGCCCGTCGGGCAGCGCGGCGAGGAAGAAGAAGGTGTCGTAGCGGCGGGGATTGCCCTCCGGCGTGATCCAGTTCGCCCACGGCCGCAGCAGACCCGACCGCAACTCGAGCTCCTGCGTCTCGAGCACGTCCGCGAGGCTGCTGCGGTGCTCGGCAACCGCCTGCCGCTGGGTCTCCGACGCCGGACCATCGGCCAGCAGGACACCCGTCTCCTCGAACAGTTCCCGGACGGCCGCGACCACCAGCGACGACGCCTTGTCGACGTCGGTGCCCAGTGCGGCCGACCACCACTGCCGGTCGGGCCCGGTCCAGGGCACCGGTCCGCTGTCGCTGGGGTCGACCCCTCCACCGGGGAACACGGTGACCGACGGCGCGAATGCCATGCCGGCCACCCGGTGCAGGACGAAGACCTCGAGGCCGGTGGCCTCGCCGTCCCGCCGGCCCTCGCGCAACAACATCACGGTTGCCGCCGGCCTTGGCGTGATGTCGGATCCCACCCGTTCACGCTATCCCCTGTGCAGCGACCGGACATGCGCAGGCACCCACCCCGGCCTCACTAGAGTCCGGGCATGGGACGAGAGATGGTCGAGGTCGCCGATGGCGTGCTGGTCGCGACGAGCCGACGAGAGCTGACGACGTCGACGGTGGTCAGGGACAACGGCACCACGCTGCTGGTCGACCCGGCGTGGGAGCCGGACGAGCTCGAGGCGCTGGCGGATTTCCTGGAGGAGGGCGGCCTGACGGTATCCGCCGGGTTCGCCACCCACTCCCACCACGATCACATCCTCTGGCACCCAGGCTTCGGCGGCGCGCCGCGATGGGCGACCCGGGGAACGGCCGACACCGTCGCCGAGCACCGTGGCGAACTCCTCGAGTTCCTCGGACCCGACTGGCCGATGCAGCTGATGCCTCTGGTCGGCCAGGTCCACCCGGTCCCGCAGACCGACCCCACCACGCTGCCCTGGCCGGGTCCGCACATCGAGATCGTCGAGCACGACGGGCATTCCACTGGCCACGGGGCGCTGTGGATGCCGGGGACGCGAGTGCTGCTGGCGGGCGACATGCTCAGTGACGTCGAACTTCCGATGACGGACGAGACCGGCCTGGCCGCCTACGACCAGGCCTTGACGATCCTCGAGCCGTACGTCCGTCAGGCCGCCGTTCTGGTCCCGGGACATGGCCATCCGACGGGTTCGCCGCTCGAACGATGGACCGCCGACCGCCGCTACCTCGACGCCGTGCTGGCCGGCGACGAAGCCGACGACCCACGGTTGACGAACCCCGGCATGGTGCAGGTCCACGCGGCCAACCTGACCGGGCGGTAGCTCGCCCGGGTCCGCCAAGGGCCGCTGATCCGTCATGCGCGGCAGTTACCCAGCGGACCCGGGATCAAATCGCGGTCCGGGACCTTTGTGATCTCGTCAGCGGACCTCGAGGATCGCTTCCACCTCGACGGGGGTGCCGAGCGGGAGCTCGGCGACGCCGACCGCGGACCTGGCATGACGACCGGCGTCACCGAAGACCTCGACGAACAGGTCGGAGGCGCCGTTGATGACACCGGGCTGAGCGGTGAAACCCTCGGCAGAGGCGACGAAACCGACCACCTTGACCACCCGCACGACGTTGTCGACGCCGACGGCGGCGTGGGCGGCAGCGAGCACGTTGATCGCAGCCAACCGGGCGTAGGCCTTCGCGTCCTCCGGGCTCACCTGCGCGCCGACCTTGCCGGTCGCGGGCAGCTTGCCGTCGACGAACGGCAGCTGGCCGGACGTGTAGAGCATCGACCCGGACCGGACGGTCGGGATGTAGGAGCCCGCAGGCACCGCCGCAACCGGCAGCTCGATGCCGAGCTCGGCCAGCCGCTCCAGCGCTGTCATGCGCGTTCCCGCTTCAGGTAGGCCACCAGCTGCTCCGGGTTGGGGCCGGGGACGACCTGGACCAGCTCCCAGCCGTCCTCCCCCCAGGTGTCGAGAATGGCTTTGGTGGCATGGGTGATGAGCGGCACGGTGGCATATTCGTACGTCCGCCGGGAAGAGGGTGAGGTCATGCACGCAACTCTAAGGGGCGCCCTCTAGTCTGGCGCCCATGAGCGGGTGGCACGTGATCGCGGCCGTGGTCGAGGGGCTCCTGCTCGTCGTGCTGGTGCTCCTGCGCTACGACACCCTGCGGGACCGCGCCGGAACCAGCGCCGGTCGGGCCGCCCGATCGGCGCTCGTGCTGGCCGTGATCATCCCCATCGGCGTCATCGCCGTACTCCTGGTACCACTGTGGGTGGGGCTGATACTGATCGCCATCCCCGCGATCGTGGTGGCTGTGATGGCGTTGGCGAGCTGAGGGACAGATGATCTCGGACGAGGGCAGCGTGGCGGCTCTGCCGAAGAAGAAGACCACCCAGACCTGGCCGGCCGCAGCACGCCGTGCCCGGCTCCACGTCGTCAGCGGCAAGGGCGGCACCGGGAAGACCACGGTCGCTGCAGCGCTGGCCCTGGCGCTGGCCGCCGACGGCCGGCGAGTCCTGCTGGCCGAGGTCGAGGAGCGCCAGGGCATCGCCCGGCTGTTCGACGTCCCGCCGTTGCCGTACGAGGAGCGCAAGATCGCGGTCGCCGCCGGTGGCGGCGAGGTGCGGGCACTGGCCGTCGACATCGAGGCCGCCCTGCTGGAGTACTTCGCGATGTTCTACAACCTCGGTTTTGCCGGCCGTTCGCTGAAGCGGATGGGGGCGGTCGAGTTTGCGACTACTCTGGCCCCCGGGCTGCGCGACGTCCTGCTGACGGGCAAGGTCAAGGAGACCGTCACCCGCCGAGGTGGCGACTCGAAGCCGATCTACGACGCCGTGGTGATGGACGCTCCGCCCACTGGACGCATCATCAACTTCCTCAACGTGACCGTCGCGATGGCCGACCTGGCCCGGCGCGGTCCGATCCGCAACCAGGCCGACGGAGTGGTCGAACTACTGCACTCGGCCGACACCGTCGTCCACCTCGTGACGCTGCTGGAGGACATGCCGGTGACCGAGACCCTCGAGGCCATCACCGAGCTGCGCGCGCAGAAGTTGTCGGTCGGTTCGATCATCGTCAACGCCGCGACGGTCACCCACCTCGGTGCCGCGTCGCTGAAGCCCGCGGCGGAAAACAGGCTGGACCTCGGGCGACTGGCCTCCGGCCTCGCCTCCGCCGGTATCGATCCGGACCCCGACCTGCTCGCCGGGCTGGCCAACGAGACCTCGGACCACGCGGTCCGGGTGCTGGCCGAGCAGCAATGCCGCGAGCAGCTGACCGCCGTCGGCGTGCCGCTGCTGTCGCTGCCCCGGTTGGTCGACGGCGCCGACCTCGGCGGCGTCTACGAGCTGGCCGACCACCTCGCCGAGCAAGGGGTTGGAAGGTGAGTGAGCATCGCAGCGAGGCACGAGCGAGGAGCGGAGCTCATCCACTGATGAGCGCCTGCGCGAAGAGGCAGGTGATTGGACGATGATGGCCAGGGCTCCGCTGGATCTGGAGAAGGTGCTGAACGACCCGAGCATCAGGGTGGTGGTGACGTGCGGCTCGGGTGGGGTCGGGAAGACCACGACCGCCGCGGCGATGGCGATCTACGCGGCCGACCAGGGCCGGAAGGTGGCCGTCCTGACGATCGACCCGGCCCGGCGGCTGGCTCAGTCGCTTGGCCTCGGCGAACTCGACAACGTGCCGCGCAAGGTGGAGTTCGAGGGTTCCGGCGATGCGCCGTCGGGCGAGCTGTGGGCGATGATGCTGGACACCAGCCGGACCTTCGACGAGATGGTGTCGTCCAACGCGAACGCCGATCACGCCGCGAAGATCCTGGCGAATCCCTTCTACACCACCATCTCCACGTCGTTCTCCGGCACGCAGGAGTACATGGCGATGGAGAAGTTGAGCCAGCTGGCCGCCACCGACGAGTTCGATCTGATTGTCGTCGACACCCCGCCCAGTCGTTCGGCACTGGATTTTCTTGATGCGCCACAACGGCTCTCGTCGTTCCTGGACGGCCGGATGATCCGGCTGCTCGCCTCACCGGGCCGTGGAGTCATGCGGATCGTCGGGGCCGGATTCCAGCTCTTCGCCAAGGCGGTGACGTCGGTCGTCGGTGGCCAGATGCTTGCCGACGCAGCGACTTTCGTGCAGCTGTTCGAGGGAATGTTCGGCGGTTTCCGCGATCGCGCCCAGGCCACCTACGACCTGCTGCGCTCATCCCGGACGGCGTTCGTCGTGGTGGCGGTCCCTGAACCGGACGCACTCCGTGAGGCCTCGTACTTCGCGGATCGACTGCGCGCCGAGCGAATGCCGCTCGCCGGCCTGGTGCTCAATCGGACCCATCCGCCGATGGCGGACCTGTCACTGGCCACCACCCAGGCGGCCATCGCCGAGGTCGCGGGTTCGTCCCCGCTGACCGCGGCCGCGCTGGCGGTGCACGCCGAGAGGCTGACCACCCGGACCCAGGAACTGCGCATGCGGGCCAGACTCGACCGCGCCCACCCCGACCTCCCCGTGGTCGAGGTGCCCGCGCTGGCGTTCGACGCCCACGACCTGCCGGCCCTCCGGATCATCGCCGGCCAATTGACCGGGACGAGCTGACGGCTCAGCTCGCCGCTTCCTCGGTGGAGCTCGCCCTGGCCTCTTCCAGCATGGAGCGCCAGCTGGTGACCTCGGGGGACTTCTTCAACACCGCGCGGCGCTGACGTTCCGTCATGCCGCCCCACACGCCGTACTCGATGCGGTTGTCGAGGGCATCGGCGAGGCATTCGAGCCGCACCGGGCAGCCCTGGCACAGCTTGGCTGCGTCGCGTTGGGCGGCGCCGGTCACGAAGAGTGCATCCGGATCGGTCCCGGCACAGACGGCTCTGACCGTCCACTCCGAGTCACCGATCAACGGTGCCAACAGCGCGTCGTCGTTGGTCTCGATCACCATCCGGTCCGCGCTCACCCGACTCGACAACGAGATCGGATCAATCGCCTGCTGTGGATCCGAAACCACGGGATCCGCAACCGCGACACCGCCCGGTACCGACACAACGCTCAGCGTGGGCCTGACCATCCTGACCACATCCTTTTCCCGCCCCGTGTTGGAGCTAGCCTGACTTCGGTCGAGCACTGGAACTCTCTGACGATTGCTGACCGCCACCCCGCGCCCCATTGCGACCTATTCGTTCCGGACCGCGGGCAGGGTTTGCCCGCGCTCCAGGTGGCAGTTGAGACGCATCCAAGCGTGGCAGCGTTCCATCACGCAGGAGCAAAGATTGCGGGACCAAATACGTTCCTGACGAGGGAATTTCCGGTACCGGTCATGGACCTGTCGTCACTCTGCGTCACCATCCCCGGGAAACCTCGACCTCACCCCCGCGCCGGTACCCTTGCCGACGTGCGTGTAATAGGTGGACTCGGCCGACTGATGATCGCAACCCTGCTGGCAGGGGTGCTGATCGCCGGTCTGCTGCTGCCCTACTCCCTGGGTCTCGGGCTGGCCTCCAACAAGATCACCAATGCGCTGGCGAGCACGCCGTCGAACTCCCTGGACGGCCCCGTGCCGGAAACCAGCACGATCACCGACAGCACGGGCGCCCCGATCGCCTACCTGTACCAGCAGGACCGCACCGTGGTCCCGCTGTCGTCCATCTCGGAAAACCTCCAGGTCGCGGTCATCGCCGTCGAGGACCGCAGGTTCGTCACGCACAAGGGTGTCGACTGGCGCGGGACGATCCGGGCGCTGCTCAGCAACGCCCAGGGAGCGTCCGGCCAGCAGGGCGGTTCCACGATCACGCAGCAGTACGTCAAGAACTATCTCTTCCTGGTACAGGCCAAGACGGATGCCGAACGCGCCGACGCCATCGCCACCACCCCTGGCCGCAAGCTGCGCGAGGCAAAGCTCGCACTGACCCTCGAGCAGCACGAGACCAAGGACGACATCCTCGCCGGCTACCTCAACCTGGTCGCCTTCCTGCCGAACACCTACGGAGCCGAGGCGGCCGCCCAGCGGCTGTTCGGCGTGAACGCCTCGGATCTGACCCTGCCGCAGGCCGCCCTGATGGCCGGGATGGTCAACAACCCCAACAAGTTCGACCCCACCAATCCCGATCACGTGACCGACGCGCTGAAGCGTCGCAACATCGTGCTGGGCCTGCTGGAGAAGGACGGTTCGATCACCGCTGCGCAGCTCGCCAGGGCGATTGCCACGCCGATCGACCTGGCCAACGGCCGCAGGGCCGGAACCGGCTGCCTCCCGGCCCGCAACTCCGCCATCAACGGCTACTTCTGCCAGTACGCCCTCGACTACCTGGCCAGCGCGGGCCTGTCCACCGACACGATCGCCACCGGCGGCTACACCATCCAGACGACCCTCGACCCGGTCAAGGAAGCCGCCGCGCACAAGGCGACGACCGACCAGGTACCGGTCAACTCGGCCAACCGGAAGATCGCCAACGTGCTCGCCGTCGTCGCGCCCGGTACCCCGCGCAAGGTGGTGGCACTGGCCGCCAACCGGCCGTACGGACTCGACCCGAGCAAGGGTCAGACGGTCCAGAAACTCACCACCACGTTCGCGCCGCTGGGCGCGGGGTCGACGTTCAAGATCTTCACGACGGCAGCGGCCATGCAGGCCGGACTCGGCACGCAGTCGGTGATCCAGACCCCGGCCGAATACTTCAGCCCGCTCGTCCCGGCCAAACCGTTCCGCAACAACACCGACAACGCCGAGACCTTCCCGACGTCGATGACATTGCAGCGGGCCCTGGCCACCTCGCCGAACACCGGCTTCGTCAAGCTGGAGGACCAGCTCGGCCTGGCCAAGGTGATCGACATGGCGGTCTCGATGGGTCTGAAGAGTTACAGCCTGCCCGCCGGCGAGGTGGACCAGGCCTTCACCGACAGCACCCAGACCTACGCCCAGGTGCTCGTCTCGCAGAAGGTGGCGTCGTTCACCCTCGGGGTGACGCCCGTCAGCCCACTGGAGCTGGCCAACGTCGGCGCCACCGTCGCCTCCGACGGCGTCTGGTGCCCGCCGACGCCGATCAACAGCGTGCTGGACCGCAACGGCAAGGTCGTCGCGTTGAAGGCCGCCGCCGCCTGCTCGTACATCGTCGCCGGCCAGAAGGACGTCTCGATGGGCCTGTCCCGGACGCTCGCGCAGGCGATGGGCGACGATGTCACCACCACCGAGGGCACCGCCAACCAGTCCGCGAAGGCGGCCGGGTGGAACCTGGCGCCGGGGTACTCGGCCGGCAAGACCGGGACCACCGGCGAGTACAAGTCCTCCGCCTACCTCGGGTTCACGCCGCAGTTCAGCGCCGCCGCTCTGACCTGGGACTACCTGACCAAACCGCAGCCGATCTGCATGATCCCGCCGAACGCCGCCAAGACGGCGACCCAGACACCGCTGGCCGTCACCGGCAGCTGCAGCATCGCCCAGGCGACGAGCAGCGAAGGCAACACGACCAGCAAGCTGACCGGGATGACGGGTGGCTCGGGGCCGGCCGCCACCTGGTTCGATGCGATGAACATCATCCAGCCGAACCCGGTGCTGCTGGCACCTTCGGTGGGCACCTACGCCGAGGGCCAGCCGAACACCCGCGTGCCGGACCTGTCGAATCTGACCATCGATGCCGCCAAGGCCTCGGTGGCCTCGGCCGGTTTCAAGTTCAACTACAAGATCGAGAATCTGCCGACGTCGGCGGCGGCCAACACGGTGACCCGGCAGGACCCGCCCGCCGGGCAGAGCTCGCTGCCCGGCAGCTCCATCGACGTGTACGTCTCGGCAGGCGGAACGACCGCCGGTGGCTGATCGGAAACTCCTCGCCGCCGGATCGGTAGCCGCGGTGGCGGCCGGTGGTCTGCTCTGGTCGACCGTCATCGAGCGTCGTTGGTATGCGTTGCGCCGCGTCGAGGCCCCGGTCCTGACGCCGGGCTCGTGGCCGATCCGGTTGCTGCACCTGTCAGATCTGCACATCACTCCGGGCCAGGACCACAAGGCGGCGTGGGTCAGCGCGCTCGCCGACCTGCGCCCTGACCTGGTGATCAACACCGGCGACACCCTGTCGCACGCCGAGGCGGTACCGATGGCGATGACGGCTTTCGGCAAGCTGCTGGATGTGCCGGGGGCCTTCGTGTTCGGCAACAACGACTACTTCGCCCCTACCATGAAATCGCCCCACCGGTACTTCATCAAGTCGAACCCGCTGCCCAGAACGCCGGCCCTGCCGTGGCGCGATCTGCGTGCCGCCCAGGCCGAGCGGGGCTGGATCGACCTGACGAACCGCAAGCAGGTGCTGACCGTCCGCGGGCAGCGCATCGCGCTCGCGGGCGTCGACGACCCCCACCTGCACCGGGACCGGTACGACGAGATCGCCGGCCGAGCGGACGCAGACGCGGTGGTGCGGATCGGGGTGGCGCACTCGCCGGAACCTCTGGTGCTGGACAGCTTTGCCGGTGACGACTACGACCTGCTGCTGGCCGGGCACACCCACGGCGGCCAGCTGCGCATCCCCGGGTACGGCGCGGTGGTGACCAATTGCGGTATCGACCGGGGCCGCGTCCGTGGGCTCTCCCGGTGGGGGGCGCACATGTGGCTGAACGTCTCCGCCGGGCTGGGCAACAGCCCCTACATGCCCGTCCGGTTCTGCTGCCGCCCCGAGGCGACCCTGATCACGCTGGTGCCGCGGTCGTCGTCCGGGCCTTGAGCCCGTCGGGGCCCCTGTCGGGCATGGTGTTAGCGCGGTTCGGGTCTGTTTGCAGGGCTCGTGCCGGGATCAACTGGTTCGGACCACCCGCCCGGATCGGATAGACTTTTCAAGGTTTCACCGGGGTGTGGCGCAGCTTGGTAGCGCGCTTCGTTCGGGACGAAGAGGTCGCAGGTTCAAATCCTGTCACCCCGACCAGTGTCACCGCAGGTCAGGCCCGGTTCTCAGTCATGCTGGGGCCGGGTCTTCCTCGTTTCTGGGATCTTTTGCTTCATTTTTGCCCCCAATCTTCTGTGAACGAGCAGCACTCAGCGCTGCCGAAACGGCGTCGAGGTCGTCCGGGAACAGGTCCGCGTAGGTGTCCAGGGTCATTGCCGCGGAGGCGTGCCCGAGCATCGTCTGGACACCCTTGGGGTTGGCCCCGGCGGAGATGGCCAGGGAGGCCGCAGTGTGGCGCAGGTCGTGCGGAGTGATCGTCGGAAACAGCGGATCCGAGCTCTGGCAGCGTGCGACGGCCGGCCTGAAGGCTCTGGGTCTGAAGGTCGACACGCGGATCGGTTCGCCGGTCTCTCCGACGAAGATGTAGTCGTCGAGCCTTTTGCCCTCCATGAGCGCCGACATCGAACCCACAAGGAAGTCTGGGAAGGGAACGCTTCTTCGCTCATGGTTCTTCACCGAGTCGAGCACCTGCTTTCCACTGACCTCGGCGATTGCCTCGTACACGTCCAGCCGGCGGCGCACCAGATTGACCGCACCAACCCTGAGGGCAGCCATCTCGCCCCAGCGCAGTCCCGTGTAGGCCAGAAGGAGGACCATAGTTTCGTGGTCTGGCCGATCGGCAGTCACCACGGACCCGCCTCGACGATGAATCACCTGGGTCCGGACGGCATTGGCCAGTGCGTCGACCTGGACATGGGTCAGGTAGCCACGAGATTGGTGACGGCGTCGGGGCGGCTTGATGCCGACGAGGGGCGACGACGGGATGCGCTGATCGATCACTGCCATGTCGGTCAGGGCCCGCAGTAGACCGAGGGTGTTCTCGATGGTGGCTGCGCCCGCGCCCGCCCTCGCGAGATCCGCGACCCACGACCGGACCGCGAACGCCTTGAGATCCGCCACTGATGTCCGCGACCATCTGGGGCCGACATGCGCGTTCCACGCCGAGGTGGACTTGGCCACGGTGGTGGACTTCACTCGAGTCCGGTCTGCGGCCCACAGCTCGTACAACGCTCCCAGCGTAATTCGTCCCGCCGACGGCGCGACGTAGGTTCCGGCGAGGAGCGACGTGTCGAGGGTCGTCGCGAACTCGATCGCATCACGCTTGGTGGTGAAGCCCCGCTTGTCGGTGTACGAGCGGTTTGGCGTTCGGTAGCGCACGCGCCAACGCGTCTCACCCTTGGACGTTGCGTACTTCCTGATCGCAGTCACGACCACCTCCGATGCACCCGCTGGTCATCACGGTACGACGTGTCAGGCACCCTGGACATTGGCGTGAGTGCGATCCATTCAACTCGCGTATTGGAACCGGAGTCGGCGCGGCCCCCGGCGGTTCTTCACCTGATCCGAGTGGCCACTGGTCACCGATGCTGGCCACCTCCGGTGCCCTGACCGCGCTACGCGGTGAAAGCGCCGCGTGGCGGCTGGAAGGCAAATGGGACGGCACGCGAGCGGTCGCCGACATCGCCGGCACCGGGCTGGCGCTGCGTAGCGGCATCGACCGCGAGATCACGGCTGCCTACCCGGCACTGGCGAACCTGCTGGACCTACCAAACGGTCGGCCGGTGGTGCTGGACGGCGAGATCGTCGCCATGGACCAGACCGGCCGCACCGACGTCGTCCGGCTCCAACAACGGATGGGCCTCACCAGGCCCGCTGACATCGAGCGGATCCGTCGACAGGTCCCGATCGCCTACCTGATCTTCGATGCAATGGCCCTGGACGGCTAGTCGCTGCTCGAAAGCGTTTGGCTCAGCGGCCGCAGATCCTGGAATTCCTCCACGTCCCGGGCCCGTTCTGCATCGTTCCGCCGCACCTTAGCGGGATCCCGCAGCTGTGCTGGCGCGAACGAAAGCTGACGGTTGGGGGGGATCATCGCCAAGCGGGTTGACTCGATCTACCAGCCAGGGCAGCGGTCCCAGGCGTGGATCAAGATCAAGAACGAGTTGCTGCTTGAGGCGGCGATCATCGGTTGGAAGCCTGGCCAGGGGCGACGCCAGGATACCGTCGGATCCCCGGTGCTTGCCGGCCCCGACGGCGAACGATTCCGGTACGTCGGCAAGGTCGGCACCGGATTCACCAACAGGATGCTCCATGACCTGGCCGCTCGACTGGCCCCCACGCGCCAGGACACACCGCCGGCCGAAGTACCCCGCGCAGTCGCCTGGATCGCGGTGTGGGTGACACCGCGGTTCGTCGGCGGAGTCATCTACAGCGAGATGACCCAGCACAGCATACTGCGCTATCCACGGTGGCGCGGAATCCGCGACGAGAAGACAGTTCAGAGCATCTCCAATACGTAACCCGACGATCCGAACCCCGCCACACCCGATCTGCCAGGTCGGCACCTGACAGCGTTGAATAACAGCGAGACATCCGCAGGCGGCGACGAGGCAAGCATCCTTTGCCACGCTCGAAGAATCTCGATTCGTCACCGTCAGGTTGAAAGCCCACCATGGTGTTCTTGTAACGCGCAAGCCTAATCTGCTGCGCCACAATCGGCGTCGCCGATCGACGATTATGTCAGGCGAACCGACCTGACTTGCTTGCCTAGGCCCCGTGACCTGAAGGATAGCCATCGACGTCGTTCACCCGATCGCCGATTTCAATAATCTCGAAAATCGGACACACCGGACGGCGACCACAGGCTCGGCCCACCAACCTCTCTCGCCCACTCATTGCTGTCCCAGTCCTGGACCCGCGGCCCGGGTGCTCCTGGCCCACGTGGCGTCGTCGCGCTGCTGGGTGACGGCAGGATCACCCACCTGGGCGGGCGGTATCACTCATACCTGCGCCGTCGTGAGCCGATCGATCTCGGTTCGTTCTCCGGCGCGGCCGGGGCGGCGAACGGCAGTACTGCGATTGCGGGTCTGGACGCGGCCAACACAGGTGCTCCGCAGGACCTGCAGCGCTGGCAGAATCCGACGGAATCGCTGGTGCGCAGAGAGGCGGCTTCCACGCCTTCGCGTGGCCGCTCCGGTCGCGGACTTCGGCCTGCTCGGATACGGTCGGCGGAAGCGACACCACCCGACATGGGGGACAAATGGCAGAGGCGACCGGCCGTGATGCTGCTCCGGCGCCGCTACGTTCCATGGAACGGCCGTCGGTCCCTACGTCGTCGGCGGCCTCGATGCCGAGCGCACCAGCGCAAGCTCCCCAGCTGACGCTGCCGCAGGGCGGTGCGTCCATCCGTGGGATGGGCGAGTCCCTGCAGCCTGTTTCCTTGCGTGGCACGGGGGGCTATCAGATCCCCATTGCGACAACGGCCGGTCGCGGATTGCGACCAGAACTCGCGCTGAGCTATTCCTCGGGGGCCGGGAACTCCGCTTACGGGTTGGGGTGGGACCTGCCGCTGTCGAACGTGAGTCGTAAAACGGAGCGGGGGATTCCGCGGTATACCGATGACGATCGATTTGTGCTCGCCGGGGCCGACGACCTGATTCTGGTGGAGAAGCCAACAGCACCAACACCATTCGGTGGGACCGGTGAACCGACGTGGCGGTTCCTCTATCGCCCCCGAACGGAGGGCACCTTCAGCCGAATCGAACGGCATGTCCGGGTCTCGGACGCCCAGACCTTCTGGGCGGTCTTCAGCCCGCAGAACGTGCTGACGATCTACGGCCGCTCGGAAATTGCCCGAATTGCTGACCCAACGGATGCTCAGCGGGTGTTCACCTGGCTCCCTGAAGATGTCTTCGACGATCGCGGCGAGCACCTGCACTATCACTGGGTCGCCGACGACGGTGGCGGCGTCGACCGGTCGTTGCCGTCGGAGAGTCACCGAAAGGACGGTCCGCTGGCGCAGCGCTACCTCCGAGAAATTGTGTACGTGAATAAGCAGGCGGTGACGGACCGGTTCACCGCGCCCGAGGTCGATCACACCAACCCGTCGTGGCGTGATTCCTTCCACATCGCCGTTGCCTTCGATTACGGCGACCATTCGGACCCGCACTGGATCGAGCCGGACCAGGCCTGGCAATGGCGGCCCGACCGGTTTTCCTCCTACCGATCAGGTTTTGAGGTACGCACGCAGCGACGCTGCCACCGGATCCTGCTGTTCCACCACTTCCCGGTCGAACTGAAGGCTCCCTGGCAGCTCAT
Source organism: Nakamurella sp. UYEF19 (assembly GCF_040546275.1). NCBI lineage: Bacteria > Bacillati > Actinomycetota > Actinomycetes > Nakamurellales > Nakamurellaceae > Nakamurella > Nakamurella sp. UYEF19. Next base: position 98,422 of record NZ_JBEPNO010000017.1, read on the forward strand.
CTCGGCGACGTTGATCGGCTATCGGGATGGCCCTGTGTCGTCTAAATTGATCTCCGCAACCCACGTCGGCTATGACGACTCCGGGTCGTCGTTGTCGTTGCCGCCGTTGACGTTCAGTTATTCGCAGTGGTCACCCGCGTCGGAGATGCAAGAACTCGACGACGATTCCGTTCTCGGACTGCCCGATGGATTCCGGGGCACGGTGCAGTGGTTAGATCTGGATTCTGATGGAGCCGCAGGGGCTCTCCGGGCTGATGGGCCCAACTGGCGCTACAAATCGAATCTCGGCCACGGGTCTTTCTCCCCGCCCCGGCTGGTCGCCGCCGTTCCGAACACGGCGTCCGGTGTCGGGCCGGCTATCGCCGCCGTATTCGGCGATGGACGGTTGGCCGTCCTGAGCCACGACGGCAACTCGGTCCGTTATGTCCTTCGCGACCCTGTCACTCTCGACTGGGACAACTGGCGGACCTTCGCGCGCACACCGATCCTGGACTGGTCGGATCCCCGGGTGAGGCAGGTCGACCTCGACGGTGATGGGCGGAGCGATGTACTGATCAATCGGACAGAAGACATCGCCTGGCATCAGTTCCTAGGGGAGGACGGTTGGGACCCCGAGCGACGGGTGGGCACCGGTGCAGATGAGCAGGCCGGACCGAAGGTTTCGTTCACCGATCCGTCGGCCTCGGTGCTCCTGGTGGACGTCACCGGCGACGGGCTGGCGGATATCGTCAGGGTCCGCCGCAGTTCGGTCTGCTACTGGCCGAACCTGGGTTACGGCCGGTTTGGATCGATGGTCACGATGGACTCCGCGCCGATCCTTGACGGCGAGCAGGAATTCGATCCGCGCCGTGTCCGACTAGCCGATGTCGACGGATCCGGTCCGGCCGACCTGATGTATTTCGATCAGAACGGGACGACCTTCTGGCCCAACTCGGCCGGAAACGGCTGGGGCCCCCCGCAGCTGCTGACCGCAGTGTTGACGCCGGCGGCGACAGCATCGGTACAGCTGCTGGATCTCCTCGGGCGCGGCACCCAATGCCTGGTGATCTCCAGCGACGACCCTTCCGACTCAGCGGTCCGGTACATCGATCTGATGCCGGGGGGCAAGCCCGACCTGCTGACCCACGTCGACAACGGGCGCGGGTTGGTCACCGAGATGACATACGCGACCTCCAGTCAGTACGCACTTGCCGACAGGCGAGCCGGACGCTCCTGGTCCACGCACCTACCGCTGCCCGTGCATGTCGTCGCGGGCACCACTGTCACCGACCGGACGACCGGCGTGACCACGACGTCCAGCTACCGCTATCGGGACGGCTACTACGACGTCACCGATCGGGAATTCCGTGGGTTCGGCTACGTGGAGCAGGCCGACACCGACCGATTCCGGAGCTTTGCCTCGGCTGCCCCTGGGCAATGGCAGGAGAGTTCGACCAGCCTGGCCCCAGAAGTAACCGCTACCTGGTACCACACGGGCGCATCCGGCCAACCGCTTCCCTCTCGCCTGCTCTCGGACCACTGGGATCCGCCGGCTCTCGAATACCCGCACGAATCACGCCGGGCGTTGCGCGGCCGGCCGGTTCGGCAGGCGGTGTACTGCCTCGACGGCACGGCCGAGTCGCGGTTCCCCTACGTGGTCACCGACCACAGCTACCAGCTGCGCGTGTTGGCGCAGGCGCCCGGCGACCCCGACGGTTATGCGGTGACGATCACGCTGCCGAGCCAGTCTCTCGAAGCCCACGTGGAGCGCCAAGCGGTATCCGTCGACCTTTGGTACGCCGACCCTGACTATCTGGCATCGCTCCCTGACGCGCCGACCTTGGTCGGCGAACCAACGCGGCGTCTGCACACGGTTGTCACCAGGGTCAACGACTTCGGTCAGGTCGAGCAATCGGTCAGTATTGCCTACGGACGAACGGATCCCGGAGCTCATCCGGACCAGAGAACGAACTTCGTCGCCGTCTCTGCTGCGACCTTCGGAAACGACGACGGGGACCCGAGCAGGCGCCTCCTCGGGGTGCCGCTGGAACAGCGATCATTTGAAGTGCTGGGCCTGCCGACGGATCTCACCGACCTGGTCGACCCGGCCGAGGCCACCGGGTGGGCGGCCGCCCCGCTGGTCTCGAACGACGCCACCGCTGCCTTGTCGGTCTCCCGACGGCCATTGACGATCTCCCGTCACCGATATTGGGACGACTTGATCACCAGTGAACTGCCGGATGGGTCGTTCGGTCGGCGCGCCATCGGCAGACGGGTGCTGGCGGCAGCCTTGACCCAGACCCAAGCACAGTCTTTCGGGTCCGAGTTGGACGCATCATCGTTGGCCGCGACCGGACACTACGAACAGTTTGTCGAAGGAGAATCCGCATGCTGGATCTCCAGCACGATCGTCCAACCAGACCCTGGATCGTTCTACCAGCCGGTGGCGTTCGTCGACCCCTTCGGACTGGGTACCTTTGTTCGCTACGACACGCATTCGCTGGTGGCCGTGGATGTGCTAGTCACGATGGCAGCGGGCGCCAGTACCTTTCAACCCGATCCTGCCGGTCCGAACTGGAACCGGGTGAGTGCGACCTACGACTACCGGGTGCTCGCCCCGGCTGCCGTGACCGATCCACACGGCTCGACGCACGAGGCCCGCTTCGACGCGCTCGGGGCAGTGGTGGCCCAGCGGTTTCGAGGCGCCCATGGCGAGGGCGCACCTGCCGGTGAATGGGATCAGACCTTCAGCTATGACCTCCATTCCTTCGTCTCGGGATCGCCGAACTCGGCGCAGTCACTCCAACGCGAAACCTACGACGCAGCCAGTCGCTGGCAACGAAGTGTTCGCTACTTCACCGCGACCGGCGGCGCGCTGCTGAGCAAGGTGCAGGCGGAAGGCGGAATGGCCCCACACTACGACACGGCCGGTCACCTCGTCCTCGGCCCGGGCGGCGCCGCAGAACTGGTCGACACCCAGCCAATTCGGTGGATCGGCAACGGCCGATGCGTCTACGACGGCAAGAGCCGGCCCATCGCCCAGTACGATCCATATTTCGCACCGGACGACCGCTATGAAGACGAATCGGTCCTGGTCGCGACCGGACATCCGGCCTACCTTCGGCACGATCCGATCGGACGCGTCGTCCGCACCGACTTCCCGGACGGCTCTTTCGAGCGTGTGACCCCAGGAGTGTGGTCCAGTTCCAGCTGGGATCGCGCCGACACCGTGCTCGAAAGTGCCTGGTATGCGCAGCACTCCGCGGCGCAGGCCTCCGTGGACCAGCGGCGTTCCGCCGCCGCCAGTGCTGGCCATGCCAACACGCCGTCCCGCAGTTACAGCGACGCCCTCGGCCGCGTCATCGAACTGGTCGAGACCATTGGTGCGCCCGGGCAAACGCGTGAACTGACCACGACCATCAGCTACGACATCGGCGGTCACGTTCTCTCGGTCACCGACCCTCGCGGCGTCAGAGCGATGGAGGCAACGTACGACTTGATCGGCCGACCGCTGACGGGGTTCAGCTCGGACGCCGGCGCGCACCGCGTTGCCCTCGACGCGCTCGGCCGGCCGCTGCTGTCGTGGAGCGGCCGTCGGCCAGACCTCAGCTACGAGGTGCGGGTACGGGCCGTCCGCGACAAACTCGGACGGGACACGCAAAGTTGGGTGCTGGACCAGACGAGCGCGGCGGAGACATGTCGACTGGTCATGGGCTACGCCGACGACGATCCGACGTACGCGATCAGCCGGTACCTGCTGGGCGTCGCACATCAGGTATTCGACGGTGCCGGCCTCTCAACGACGATGAGCTGCGATTTTCGCGGCACCCCGGTCCACACCGAGCGGCGGTTCCTGTCGGCCGTCGACACGGAGCCCGACTGGGGAACGGTCGCCGCCGCGGCACCGTCCTCGGACCGGTCCGGCACCACCGGCACCGCCCTCGAACCAGCCGGCTTCGCCACGGCGGTCACCCTGGATGCCTTGACCCGGCCCACTACGACAACGGCGCCCGACGGCACAGTGACAGAGTTGGCTTACAACCCAGCGAATCTCATCGCCGCCATTCGGACAGTTCGGCCGGGCGAGCCGGCGGCGACGGTGCTGGACCACGCCGTATACGACGTCAAGCGTCGGCGCGCGTTGGTCGCCTTCGGCCCGAACGGTTCGGTCGCCCAAGTGGTCCGTTCGTACGACGACGTGACTCATCGCCTGGTGCGGTTGACAACTACCCGCCCGGGGTCAGGCAGCAACCCACTGCAGGACCTGCAATTCGTCTACGACGTGGTCGGCAACATCCTGACGATCCGAGATGACGCGCAGCCCAGGAACTTCTTCAAGAACACCGTGGTCGACGCGGCGCGAGACTACACCTACGACGACCTCTACCAGCTGCTCACCGGATCCGGACGCGAAGCGGTCGGTGTCGGGCACACCAGCGCCGACAGCAACAAAGTTCCCCAGCTCAACGACCTCCCACCGGCTTCTGATCTGCATGCCGTCGTCCGCTACCTGGAGACCTACACCTACGACGACAGCGGAAACCTGCTGACACTCCGGCATCTGCAGCAGGTGAACGGCGGTGCCGCGTGGCTGCGCACGAACGTGCCGGATTCCGCCAGCAATCAGTTGGCCTCCAGCATGGTCAGCGGAGCAGTAGCCACCGCCGACGTGATCGAGTACGACCTTCGCGGCAACATGACAACCCTGGGCCCACGGGTGTTCTCGTGGAACTGGATGGGCAAGGCGCGCCGTGTAGTGATCTCTGGCAATGTGATCGCCCACTATCACTACGACCGATCGGGTGCGCGTGTCCGAAAAGTGGTGATGACGGGCGCCAGGGTCGAGGACCGGCGCTACGTCGGCACGTTCGAATCGTTCGCCGCGACCGTCGGCGGCACCGTGACCGACCGTGTCACGACTCAGCACCTGCAGGCCGCCAGCCAGGTGTCGGCACTGCTCGAGAACGCCACCATGGAGAGCGGACAAGCAGTCACCCGTTCCGTCACCCGCTATCAACTCGGCGACCAACTCGACTCGACCACCATCGAGTTGGACGTGGCGGGAAACCTCCTGACCTACGAGGAATTCCATCCCTACGGCACCACCGCCTACCGCAGCCAATCCTCGTCCGCCGTCGTCAGTCAGAAGCGCTACCGCTTCACCGCCATGGAACGCGACGACGAGACCGGCCTGCAACTCCACGGTGCCCGCTATTACGCGCCGTGGTTGGGGAGGTGGACGTCGGCGGATCCTGCTGGGTTGGTCGATGGTGCGAATTGCCACGCGTACGCCCATTCGCAGCCAGTGATTATCCGGGACGTTTCGGGAAACACCGGCATTGGCTCGGCCGAACTGGAACAGATGCGTAGCGCTCGAATCATTCATCCTCACCAGTTCGCAGTCGATCTTCAGCAACATGAGGAGTATTACTACGCTGGCCTCTCGCGATTCGGCTACAAAGGCTCCTGGATAAGTCCCGACGATTATCTCAAGGATTTCGATTCGGCATTTGCAGAATCGGAATCTGTACAGGCGCGCAGCCGCGATTCTACTTCTAGAGCCGTAGTTCTGGCGGAGCTGCAGAATGGCACCGGCTACATAGGCACGGCGGCCAGCTTTGAAGCCGAGCGACAGGCCGTCGCATGGAGAATCCAGAATGAGAGGCTCGCGAACGTCGGTAGCGAAAATCCGGGCGCCGCGATCGGCTTCGCCGTCGGTGACGCATTCGGCAACGCGGATCGGGGCGCTTTAATCGGAAGCGTAATATTTACTGTCGCGGCGGTAGTAGCTCCCTGGCGAGCGAAGAGTCGAGGTAGCGGATCGCAAACTAACGAGTCGGCGCCTGCGACGAAGTCGCGATCTATACCGATGACGGAGCGATCAAGCGTTGTATACGAACTCCGCTGGAAGAATACATCCAGCGGAGAATCTGGGACCTACAAGTATGGTGAAAGCGTTCAGGGACTTAACCGAGCGGGCGTTCCTAAACGCGCTCAGAGCCAGCTACTGGCTTGGAATAAGGAGCTTCCTGCTTTCGGCTATAGAATGGAGCTTGGCGAGGTCTGGGGCATGGGGCACAATGGCATGAACATGCTTCGACCGAGTGGAAGATGGGTTGAACAATACCTAGTCACCTCACATTCAATTCTCAAGGGCTCTGCCCCGGTCGGCAATCAGCTGCCGCTGCCATGGTCTGGCGCTCAGCTACCTCCTCCACCACATCACTAGATATCAGGACAATAACGCTACCTCGATCGGAGCATCAGAATAATGTCGTCCATGTCATTCAACGCTAGGCTTGGCACATTCACCAAGAATTCGATTTCTCCTGTCCATGTATCACTGACGGGGACGACTGCGGTGCAGATACCTGTTGAATTCCATACCCACGGTGGCGGATTCTTGCCCTCCACAGATACTCCAATTTCGTTGGCAAGGATCAAAGTGTCTATTTGACCTTTGGCGGGCTTTTTCAGTAGGATCTCGATCTGCATCGAGGCTTGACCGAGATTTGCGCCGGTCAGAAAACGAGGAGAGGCGCTCCCAGCGAGACTTATGGTCGCAGTTGTGCTGATGGGGGCGAAAGGTCCGGCGGAGATAAGTTTCGCGAACGCGTCGGGGAAGTCGCGCTTGAGGCTGAACATGCGGACCAGGCCGGGTCCGGGGGCCGCCGCGTAGGCCTTGACTTGGGCGATCAGATTTTTCTCAATGGTCTCGCGGAAGGCATCGTCGTCCTTCGCGGTGTAGCTGAGGGTGAGGATGACATCGGAGATCGACTGGTAGTCGAAGGGGCGTAGGACGTTCGGGAGGGCGAGTTTCCAGGTGCTGTCGACCGCGCCCGCTCCCTCGAACGGGAGGTAGCGATCGTCATGAAAGTTCATTTCGAACAAGCCGGCATCGTTGAGGCCGGTGCTGGTGGCGATCGAGCTGGTGAGCTCGGGTGGACGGATCACGTCGACCAGGGCTGTCGGAGCCGGGTTGGCGGTGAGCCTGCACTTGCTGGCCGCCAGAGTGAGTTTTGCGCCTACGTTGACATATGGCCCTACGATGCCGGGGATGGTCAGCCGCGCGGACTTGATGACACGCTTGTATTGACCGGGGTAGGTCACGTCGAAGAGAAATTCTGGCAGAGTGAAGTTGCAGGTGCCGGTCTGCTTCAGGGCGAGGAGTGCCTGGGGGTCGATCATGGCCAGTGGGAAGGACTGGCTGACCTCGTATCGGCGGGTGTTGCCCGACAGGAAGGCGTTCTCCAGCTGCAGGAGCTGCAGATGGAGCCGTTCGCCGCTCAGCAATCCGGCCTTTTCCGGGTCCCAAGAGCGTTGGATGAAGGTCGTCGGGTCGTCGAGCTCGAAGGTGAAGGCATCCTGGGCTTGTCGAGCCAAGTCTAGCGCTGCTTCGTAGGCTCGCGCGTGCATGGTGGTCAGAGACCGGGAGAGGTAGGTGTAGAGACCAAGATCGGTAAATTTGCCCTTGTAGAACGCATCCGTCTCGGCTGCCTGGTCGATGGACTTCAGGTGGTTTGACAGTTCTCGCTCCGCGTATGTCGTCCGTTCAAGTGCGGCGGCGACACCGGCATCGGATTGGACCTTCTCCTGTATGGCAAGGTTGAGTTGATGTTGCCAGTCCTGCTCTCGCCGTTGGAATCCAGAATTCACCGCCCAGGCGGACGACTTTTCTTCGTCGACCTGAATGAACGAGTCCAATCGGCCGGCCAAAGCACTAGTCGAGCCACCGAGTTCACGGCCTCCGAAGGTCATGGCGAATGGGCTACCGAACTGCGGAATTAGATACAAGAGGCTTGCTTGGAGGTGAAGGGCCGCCAAATGGCCGCGGTCGACGGGGATCTGCCTCTTAGTTTGGCTCTCTGATGCCTCCTCCGCCAAAAGACCGGCGTCGAGCAGTGCTCGGTAGTAGTCGATCCGATTTTGCACATTGGCTTGTACGGAGAGGGCGGCCACGTGCTGATCCTGCGTCTCCTTGAGCTGGCCGGTCTTGATCTGGGTGGTGAGGTTCAGGATGGTCCGTTCGTGAAGGGATCGGAGCAGGTTTAGCTCCTCGATGTCCTTCTTTTCGTGGGTGCTCAGAAGTGCCGATCCGAACGCCGCTACGGTCTGTGCAGCCTGTCGGGCCCGGTCGATCAACGCGTTGAACCGATAGATGGGAACCCTGACCGCACCGACGCCATCCACCACGTCCTCGATGCTGAGGCCGGCGGCCCGGGCGCGAACCAAATCCATTGGGTCGATCGGCGGCGAGAACAGCGCCAGTTGCCTCCGGGTACCGCTGATGTTCATGCAGTTGCGAATCTTGCGCAGTCGATCATTGACTCGATCCCAGTATGAGAGCAGCACCTCGTCCGGTGGTAAGCAGAACGCCAAGGTACTTTGGTTCAAAATATTCGGCGCCGGCGTCTTCGGGATCGGTGCCGTCAACCAACTGGCCTTGGCCGCAGCTCGGGCGGTCGTCAGTGATCGGATCTCAGCAAGACTCGGCATCTTGTAGATCGAGAGGTTCGGCGTCGGGCCCGCCGCCGGATCCGGGATCGGGCCAGGCGGAGGCGTCTGGGTCGGAGGCGTCGGCGCGACGTAGTTCTCCAAGGCGACCACAAAGTTCTCCATGGCGACCACAAAATCGGACGTGCTATCGAGTTGCGGCTCGATCACCGAGTAGGTCAGTTGGCTGTCCGGGACACTTTCGCAAGGCCCGGTCGATACTGGTCGCGGACCGAGCAACTCGGAGGCCAGGACGTACAACATCAGGGCCTCGTGGATGGACTCCCTGTTGTCCTCGCCGAACAGGGCATCCCCCCAATCGAGCAGATTGTCGATGAATCGCATCACGATCGCCTTCTGGAAGGCGATCGGGCGGAGGCGGGCAACGGCGAACGGGTTGAAAGGATCGGCTCGGTACGCATCGAGCGCCTTCGGGTTCGACAGAAGGTCCTTCAGCGTCGGAGGGGTGAGCCCGCGAAAGCCCACGTACCGCCAGTTGCGATCTTCCGGTGTCAGGTCGACTGCCGCAGGCGACGCTGTGGGATCGAAAATGCGCTGCAGCCAGGACATTGCCTCTGCGTACTTGCCGCCGGCGTTCAGTTGGTCGGCGATCAGCCACGGCCCGTGGAGGTACAGTTCCTGGAAATATCCGCCAAATGCTCCATTCAGATCGAGGTGCTCGCTGTCGTCTTCGGGTGGCGCCAGTTCGGTTGGATTGGTGAAGATGATCGGCGACTGACCGACCGTAGGCGGTATTTCCTTCGCTGCAATCTGAGTGTTCAGATCGAGGAGCCCATCCAGGCCCTGTGCGGCCATTTTTTCACCAAGTCTGTCAACGACCGACGTAGAAAGTCGAACCAACTTCCGACGACTCGGGAAAAATGCTGGATATATAGACTCGGGGATGGAGTGGCTGTGCGCCAGTGGGAAGGAGCCAGCAGAGCCTGGAGCCGCAGCGTCGAAGAATCTATGGTAACGGTCTTGCACGAGAAACTGCTGGTCTCCCAACAGCAGTACCGACTCGGGGAAACCACCGTGCACGGCGTGCAGCAGGCTGCCCTGATAATGGTCGAGATCGGTGCCTTTGATTTTGAACGACATGCTCAGCGCCGTGAACGGCCCCCAGGTCGGTTCGGGCACCTCTAGCTCGATATCGAACGCCGAGTCACCGCCGCGATAGGCGTATCGTTCCAGAACAAGACGGCAGACACCAGGATCGAAGCGAATACCAACCGTCGGAAGATCTACGAACACCACTTCCGGTGCGGTGGTGCGATCTAAGCGATTAAGAAACAAGGTCAACCCTAGATTCCAGGCACCGTCAACCTCGGCGTTCCTGTACGTGAAGAGTAGCTGACCTGCGCTGTCCGTAGGAAATACCTTGCGGGATATCTTCGACGACAACATCTGATTCTGCAAGTTATCGATATCGGAGCCAGCGAATGCCGGGTCAAGTTGTGCCGGAAAGTCGGTTGGTATGAGGTGTTCGATCTTCTGCGGTGGCGACCAGCGATCGCCCAGTCGCCGCACCGAGTAATTGAGGCTTCCCGTCACGGTGGCGTAGTCGGTGACCGAGCTACCCTTCAAGATCGTCGTGTGGTTCTTGGTCGTGAGGTCGACCCAGAAGAGGTACAGCTGACCGAGATGCATGATCGCCGAGACGTAGGGTGCGTCGATCGCCAGATCGATCCTCTTCCATGGTGACCAGGTGATGCTGTCCCAGGTGCGGTAGTGGAATACCGGAGGGTCCTGCTGAGTGCGACCGAAGAAGTAGTACGTCGCAGCCGCGCGGTCGTAATAGGTGCCGACGATGTTCTGGTGCGCCAACTCGGAGAGCCCGGTCAGGTAGGTTCCGTATGCCTGAGCCGCCGCGTCGTGGGTGATCTGACTCTGTAGCAACTGATCTTGAAGGTCTTGGAACAGCGGTGTCTTGTCGTCCCGCAGATCGGGCACCAGATACGACTCGGGGTAGAGGAACACTTTGCGATTTGCCTGCCAGACGCGGAAGTTCTTCATCCATGCCCACTGCTCGATCGCGCCGGGTGGCTGTACCGACGCGCTGATCGCGGGCTGCGAGTTGGACTTCTCGACCTTCAGGATGCATCGCTGCACGTACAGCTGAACGCTGTTGGTGGCGGCAACCACCCGTGAGGTGCGGCCGCACCCGCTCATGTCGACGTCCAGCAGAAAGTAGTTGTACAGATCGTCGTGGCTGCGAAACTGCAGCTCAGGTCGGCCGTTGATCAGATAGTCGCAGAGGGCGTCCCGTCGGATCACGTTGATTTGGTCCTGATAGGTCTCGAGCACCGAATTTCTGGCCGGGCCGTCCACGTACTTGGTGCTGATGGCAGCCCGGACGGTCTGGGCTGCCAGGTCGGCCGCGTTGGCACCGTTGGCTGCGCTCGTACTGGCGAGCGCGGCCGCGCCGAGGGCAGTCAAGGCGTCGCCGTTGACCCCCAGCGTGCCGCAGATGTCGAGCAGGTCGCTGAGGTGATTCAGTGCGTCGATCGGCCCTGGGGGCAGGGTCACGGGGGTGGACCCGGTCAGGGATTGCACCAGGGAGGGGCTGGCGTTGAACAGTGCCGCAACGGCGCTCTGCGACTTGGGTGACGTGAACGAGCCGTCTGCCGAGTATGCGGCCAACAACTCCTGGGTCAGCGCACTGGCACTCACACCTGATCCCTGGCCCACCGGAACAGCTGTCAAAACTGTGGTGCTCGGGGTCACGGCCCGGGTTGAAAAAGCTCTATAGCTGGCCAGGGCCCGAATGTCGGACAAGGTGGGTGCTGGGCCGGGAAAGAGCCCGAGTGGGCCGCGGTTGTCGTTGAGGTAGCGCAGGGTGTCGTCGTCTGCCTGTAGCTGACGAAACAGCAGGATCACGCGCTCGAGCGCGCGCAGCACGGTTAGCAGCGGTCCGGCGGTCACCTCGGCGTCGAAGGCCGTCAGGTCGGTTCGGGCGAAGGCGAGGAGGTCATCAAGCCGCTGCTGGCCGATGTTCAACGATGAGCAGATCAGGTTCGTCACTGCAGTCGTTCGGGCTGACATTGGACCAGTGCTGGCGGCTGCGTCCCCGAGGGACAGGACCATGGCCTCCGCCGTAGCGGCGGTGTTGTTGTAGGCGATCTGCCCGCTTTCGATTCCGCGCAGGACGAAATTCAACTGCGGCAGCGTGAGTGGTGCCGTTGCCAACCACCGTCCCAATGACACCAGTGCTTCGACCTGATCAACGGACTGGACGGTAGGGGGTTTCTCGGAAAGGCAGATCGGTAGCACGGCAACGAAGTCCTGGACAGTCAGGCCGAGAGCCCGGGCGCACACCACATGCCGGTACAGCAAGGATACGAGTTTGCGGTCGAGAGTGGCTTTGCCGTGGTCGTCAAAGACGATCACAACCTGGTCGAGCAGCAGGAGCAGATCACTCTCAGAGATGCCCAGTCCGGAGAGCAGAAGGCCCGTCATTTTCTCTTCAACAGGACTGCCGCTCGGCGTCTGCGCCGGGTCTTTTGACCGGTTGTAGTAGCTGACGCTTTGTTTGAGCGTGGTACCGGTATCGAGGCCGAAGATTCCCTCGAGATCGAAGATTTGCTCGTAGAGGAGCCCGGTACGCCCGGGGGGCACGATCTGTGGATAGAAGGTCGAGACCGGTATGTCGCCGATCAGACAGCAGAGTTGAGGGACGGTGAGGGCCCATTGCTTCTGTACGGTGAGCCAGCGGCCCAGCGATTGTACGACGGCGGCTGTCAGGTTGGGCGGGTTCCCCAGCGGCGAAACGGTCGACAATGTCAGTAGGACCAAGTCGAGCTCGGTCAGGGTCCACGGTAGTGGCCTGGCCAGGCGCAGAACTCGATGAATGCGGTCCAAGGCCTCCGCGGTCAGGTTGGCCAACACTTCGATACGACGGTCCGGCGTGTGTGGATCGGCGATTGTTTTGGCGGCGACTGCCGCGAGCCCCGGATCATGCCGGAGGCCCAGTAGTACGGTGAGATCGCCGCGGGAAAGCCCGGTTCGGCGCAGAAAGTCGGATACCGGGAATTCCGCGAGGTCGGCTGGGTTGGACAGTCCTAATCGGTGAATGACGGTGGACGGGTTGGCCGTGACGACCACGTCAAACTCGACGGGTGACAGTCTGGTCTCGGTTCGGTGCAAGACCCACTGCGGTTGGCCGGTCGCTGCGCAGACGTCGGCCGGCACGAGGCCGAAGTAGCTGAGGTAGAGGACGAATTCAGCGTAGGGGCGACTAAAGGGGACATTGAAGGACACGTCCGCGGACGGCGCGCCGATGATGGAGTACGGCTCGGCGAGCAGTACCTCCTTCAGATAGGCCTCCAGAACGTCGTCGACGATTTCCAGATCCGGTAGCAGGGTGTTGGTGTTGTCGCAGTTCAGGATCAGGCTCCAGAGGTCAGGACGACGTTGCTTGAGTTGTAGTGGACTGTTCTGGGCGGCAATCGGGCCAAAGGTCGGGCTGGAGATGTGGCTCTGGACGAAGTGCATCAGATCCACGAAATAGGCGGCTGGACTCAGGACGGACCGACAGTCGCTGCAGTCGCAGAAGTTCTGGGACCCGAAGAGTTCGGTGATCCCGTCGATCTTCAGCAGGTCGTCGACATAGACCTGGGGGACGTTGGTCACGGGTAGTTGGGCGAATGGTCCGTTGAGGACGTCATGGGCGGCACCGAACAGGTGGGCAACGTTGGTCGCCGTGTTCAGCGCTCTGGCGTAGACCAGCCGGGCCGCGCCGATGTCGAGTCCACTGTTGCTGATGAAATCGCCCTCTGACTGCATGGCGATCTTGACCGAGGAATCGAATCCATTGCGTGCCAGCGTAACTCGGTCGGAGGTGGTGTCTGCGATGGTGAGCAGCCTGCGGTAAGAGGCGAGGGCGGTACGCACGTCCGGCCGGGAGTCCAGGGGTATCCCGCTCCACTCGAACTGGCCGTCCACGTCCGCAACGAGGACGGCAGTGCGGAGGTCGACCCGCGGATTGTTCTCGAAAAATGTCGCGAGGAGATCGTCGCCCGCAGTCAGCCTCGCCGCAAGTGCCTGTGTCGGATGGACCAGTTCCAGTCCGAACATCATCATCGAGATGTACTGCGGCATGGTGAGATCGGGGGGGCAGATGGCACCCGACTGATGGAGCAGTCCGTTCCACCGGTCCTCGGTCCAGGTGGCCAACTCGTAGGGGTCGACCGACTCTTGCTCTCGCAGGATCAGTATCAGGGGGAGATTGTGGTCGGTCAGTGATCCCAGATTGACCAATGTGGCCAGCGATGCGACGTCGGGTCCGGTCAACTCGGCACCTGCCTGCAACTGTGCATAGGCGCTGTCCGGTGCGTCGAAGACAGTGTCGGCCATGTCCGCGACTGCGCGTACGGCTGGCTCGTCCAAGCCGGCTAGACGGGCCAGACCGATGGCCGTTGCCGCTCGCAGCGGACTGAGCAGAATCGGGTTGTCCTGCAGCGGCAACAGCAGATGAAGAGTGTCGCCGACGGTCGCATTGGCGTCCTCGGGGAGCTGGGCGGCGGCGGCCGATGCCTCGGCGGCCAGCGAGTTGTCCAAAGTACGGACCTGGTGCAGACCAGCGACGATGATCTCGGCCAGCGTCGAATCCGGATCTGCGTCCCGCCAACGGCGGGTACCCAGAACGGACCGGAGGGCAGCGCCCAGGCCCCCACTGATCAACCCGATCGCACCAACGAGCGCAGACGCTAGAGCTTGATCGAGTTCGGCATCGACAAATGGGTGGGACACGTCGCCGGTCCGGGCATACCTGGACGTCGGCGCGGCGAGTTGGGTGATGTCCGCCAGGAACGCCGACCGGGATTCGTCGGCGCACCGGCTGATCTCGCGCACGTCCGCCTCAGCCGAGTCCGCCACACTGATCGGAACGATTCCAGTTGCCCATGCTGCGCGGAGGTCGGCCAGTAGGACCGCTTCGTCGACGTGTCGCAGGTTCGCGAGGTCGGAGGGCGCACCGGCGCGGATCAACCCGTACAACACTTCGACCGGGATGACTGCGTTCAGCGCCTTCAGGTCGCCGACCAGGGCGACCGCTTCGAGAAGCCCGGTCAGCTGCGCGACGGGTAGACCGGTGTCGCCCGCCAGGAAAGTGACGTCCCGACGGGTCAAATCGAGGAGCCCCTCGGGCGGTTCCGCCCCCAGCAGAGGGGCCAGGGCGACGACCAGTCGTTCGTACTCGCTCGGTTGGCCCAGGACCATTGGCGGTAGCTCAAGGTCGATTAACGCTTCGCGCGGTGCATTGAACATAATCGAAGAATTGGCGCAAACATTCCGACCCTCGTCCAACGCCCGAACGATGATGTCGGCAGAACCCACGTCCGCCCGCAAGAACTGCTCGCGGTCGTACCGAATCGTGTATCCCCCGTCGATTCCGGTGCGCGTTTCTGTCTCAAATTCGGGTGCTCCCGGGCTCAGCCTGGATTCATGGCGAAGGTCCCTATCGACCGCCCGGACGATGACCGAAGCTGCTGGCCTTCCATCCGGCCACCGAATGTGACCGGAGACTGAGTATCCGTCGTTCAACTCAGCTGGGGGCGGGATCAGTGGCGTGAGTTCCCCATCAGCCAGCACGGTGGGCGACGGCGGGTCGCCGCCCACCACCAGCCTGATCGACTGATCGCCTAGAGCGGCAGGATCGGGGCCGACCGCGATGATCCCTCCCCTGGTGCTCACCGCACAGATCGCTTCGTTCGCGCCATCGGCCGACGGCACGATCTGGAATGCGAACCGACCCAACTGGTTGCTGAACGCAAAGGCGATGACGCGCGAACGTGCATCGCCGGCGACCCACTGCAGAGCAGCGACTCGGACGCCTCGGATGAGTGCGCCTTCGGGTGATGTGATGGTCCCACGAACTGACAACGCCACTGCGCACTCCATCATCTGGGTGAATGTTGTGAGTTGTTGGCCGCCGACTCATACGAGTGACGACGTAATGGTGCATTACCCGTGTTTTGCTCTGTTTCGTCACCCAAGCGGTTGGTTCTGATGGGCTAAATCGTAGGTGCTGGTTCCGCAGGATCACCGTATCGTGCGGCAAATCAGTGCCTGGCGCGACTTGAATCGGCCAACCCGGCTCCGCAGGGGTGTTTAGGGTCAGCAGCTGGCGCGGTGGCGGTAGGTCCCGAAGCCCTGATGCCGGCAGTGTCGACGACTTGTGAACACTGACCCCGTGCCGGTGCCTGACAGTTGACCCCTCCGGCGAAGGCTGGGAATCGCCAAATATCTGGTTCTGGCTCAGGTTCCGTGAAGCTGGTCGCAACGACGACCGGCGCTCGTCTCTGTCGGGTGACGGCGGGCCGTGCTCGGTGGGCGGCGAGACGTAGGGGGTGCCGCTGGCCGCTCTGGGCGGTGATGGTGGTGAGCTGGGGGTATGGCTGTTGATCGCTGTTGTTGCCGCCTTCTGCTTCCGCAGCTGTCGCCATTGGTGGTCGAGTACATCTGCCGGGTCGACGGTGTAGTGACGATCGTCGCGCATCCACGGGCGCGCGGAGCGCGATGCAGCCGCTGCAGGCGGGTGTCGAAGCGGGTGCACAGCAGCTACGACCGGCGGCTCGCGGATCTGCCGGTCGCCGGTCAGCCGACGGAGTTGCGGCTGCGGGTGCGCCGCTTTTTCTGCGATCAGGCGGACTGCCGGGCCGGCACGTTCGTCGAGCAGGTCCAGGGCTTGACCCAGCCGCATGCCCAGCGCACCGCTGGGGCGCAGGATCCGTTGGTCGTTGTCGCGCTGGCGTTGGCCGGGCGAGCCGGGTCGAGGTTGGCGAACGCGCTGGGTATGCCCGTCACTCGGTCGACGCTGCTGCGCCGGATCCGCGGCCTACCGGACCCGCCCGTCGGGGGCGGTGACCGTCCTTGGCGTGGACGAATTCGCGTGGCGACGCGGCCGTGAATACGGGACGGTGTTGGTTGACCTCGGCAACGGGAATCGGCCGGTGGACATCCTCGACGGCCGGCAGGCCGGGGACTTCGCCGAGTGGCTGCGTGCCCACCCCGGAGTGAAGACGATCTGCCGGGACCGGGCTGGCGGCTACGCCGACGGCGCCCGACACGGTGCACCCGATGCCCGGCAAGTAGCGGACCGATGGCACCTGTGGGACAACCTGTGCCAGCACGTCAACACCTTGGTGGCCGCGCACCACACCTGCCTCCTCGAGCCCGAGGCCGCCGCGGCGGCGCTGAACACCGTTCCGTTGAGCGTGCCGTACCCGCGCTCGATCAGCTGCGCACGACACGGTCCGAGCGCACCAGGTGGCGGGCCCTTTCAGATCCGGGCCCTGCAGGTGCAGGGCC
Organism: Nakamurella sp. UYEF19; assembly: GCF_040546275.1. Lineage (NCBI taxonomy): Bacteria > Bacillati > Actinomycetota > Actinomycetes > Nakamurellales > Nakamurellaceae > Nakamurella > Nakamurella sp. UYEF19. The sequence continues at coordinate 115,204 of NZ_JBEPNO010000017.1, forward strand.
TGCCGATACCGATGATCGGCCGCCGGCTCGGGTTGGACGTCAAAACCGTGCGGCGTTACCTGCGCGCAGGGGATGTCGAGGAGTTGGTCGCCGGCGGTGTGCGGACCAGCAAGCTCGACCCGTTCAAGCCCTACCTGCACCAGCGGCTCACCGCCGGCGTGCGCAACGCCACCGCGCTGCACGCCGAGATTGTCGCCCAGGGCTATACCGGCAGCTACCCGGTCCTCGAGCGGTACCTCAAGCCGTGGCGCCGAACAGATGCGGCCACCCTCGCCCACATTGTGCGGAGCCGGCCGCCGCCGGTGCGGCAGGTCACCGCCTGGATCACCGGCCTGCCCGGCCACCTCGACACCGCCGACGAGGCGCGGATGAGGACATCCGCGGCCGCTGCCCCGAGATCGACGCCGCCGTGAAACATGTCGCCGGGTTCGCCCGCATGATCAAGGACCTGTCCGGCGACCAGGACAAGCTGACCGAATGGATCGCCGCCGTCGACCACGACCTGCCCTCCTTGAGGTCGTTCACCGTCGGGCTACGCCGTGACATCGACGCCGTCACCGCCGGGCTCACCCAGCAGTACAACTCCGGCACCGTCGAGGGCACCGTCAACAAGATCAAAGCCCGCAAGATGCCATGCGGACGGGCGAAACACGACCTGCTACGGAAACTGATACTGGCTTCCTGAACACCAACTACCCGCCCCAGTCGGTACTCCAGCTACGCCGCAGCAAACGGTGCATCCTCAGCCGCAAGAGCCCCACAGATCCGACGGCCACCACACCGCCACGAGCCAACACGCCCCATGCCCCGGCCGGTCCCGCAGGCAGTAGGGCCCCAGGACCACACGATATGCACCGAGCAGATTCACGGAACCTGAGCCAGAACCAAATAATTCGAACAGTCACAACCCAGGTCTAACCTGCGTCCAAATTACTGACATCGGACGATGGGGTTGCTCTCGAGCGACCCGACGAGCAATGCCCTCGACGTCGGCTTGGCAGAGGATCGCCGGGCCGTGCTGCAGGGTGGGGCCGGGGTCCGTCGAAGCGGGTAACGATCAGAACGGCGCAGCAGATCAGCCCCGCGCCCAGGAGCTGAGTCGCGCTGGCGTGTTCATCCAACGCGAGAACCGCGGACGCCAATCCGAACGCCGGTGTCAGGTTGATCAGCACTCCGGCGGTGCCTGCTTTCACTCGGGTGATCGCGAAGTTGTACAGCAGGAAGGTCAACGCGAATCCGACGATCCCGACCAGGACCGTCGCTATCCAGTAGCGCGGTTCTACGGCCCGTGGAAAGGCTTCTGCTCTGGTGGCCCAGTCCGTGATCGCCAGCGGCAGCACCAGCAGGGAGGCAACGGCGAATTGATGGGCAGTGATCGTCAGCGTGGCCGAACCATCGCTGATGCCCTTGGCGATCATCGTGTACAGCGCCGTGGTGATGACCCCGAGAAGGACCAGCAGATCGCCAAGTCCCGGACCGCGTAGGTCGAATCCCCCTTCCAGCACGATCAGACCGAGCAGACCGAGAGCCATTGCGGCGCCCATTGCCGTGGTGATGCGCTCCTTGAGGACCGCTCGGGCGAGGATGACCACGAACAGCGACTCGAGTCCAAAAATGATGGATGCACTACCGGCGGATGTGCGTGAGAGACCATAGGTATCGAAAATATTGGCCAGTGCCGGCTCGAACAATGCCAAGAGGAAGACCTGCCGCCACGACGGCGGTGGGTGATATCCCTTGATCAACAGGATCATCCACAGAACGACAGTCGCGGCCACCAGCTCGATGGTCAAGAAGGTGATCGGCCCGAAACCGTCGAGGCCGAACTTGATTCCGGAGCTGGTGGATCCCCACAGAGCTGCCGTCGCGACCAAGGCGAAGAGCGCCGGCGCAGCGGTCCGGGGTTGCGAACCTGCCACCTCTGGCGACACGGGACCGCTCATCGGCCGTCGAACGCCTGACCGGTGGATCGGGTGAAGTAGGTCTTCATGGGCTCGAACCCGTTGAACCCGACCGAGGAATAGCTGGCCGTGTAGGCCGCCGCTGAATGGATGCGTACCCGATCCCCGATCCGCAAGGACACCGGGAGCGGGTACTCAAATTTCTCGTAGAGCACATCGGCGCTGTCACAGGTCGGTCCGGCCAGGACCACCGGTCCGCGATCCGAATCGTCCGCCGAACAGGAGATCCGGTATTTGATGGCCTCGCCGAGCGCCTCGGTCAGGCCGTTGAACAGACCGGCATGGAGGTAGACCCACCGACGCCCGGGTGAGCAGTCCCGTTCCGAGATCAGTACTACCTCGCATTCGATGACCCCGGCATCAGCCACCAGGTATCGGCCCGGCTCCACAGCCACGATCGGCGGCGATGTCGCGCCGAATGATTCGAACAGCGCGGCCGAGATCTGCGCGCCATAGACGCCGATGCCTGCAGACGGGTCCAGGTAGCTCCCGGGAAAACCGCCACCGAGATTGATCGCGACCGGCGTGATTCCGGACGCGGCCAGACGGCCGAACAATTCCGCAACCTCAGCTATCGGGCGGTCCCAGGCGTGGTGATTCCGTTGCTGAGAACCGACGTGGAAGGAAGCCCCGACGCGCAAACCACCGTGGTCCGCGCGCACCATCAGCCGGAACGCCTCGTCGGTGGAGCAACCGAACTTGCGCGAGAGCGGCCAGTCCGCTCCGGTGCCACAGGTCGCAGTCCGCACGTGCACCGTGCTGCCGGGTGCGGCTCGAATAATCTTGTCCAACTCGGACTCGCAGTCGACGGCGTAGACGGCGATACCACGCGCAGCGGCATAGGCGATATCGCGTTCCTTCTTGACCGTGTTCCCATACGAGATCCGCCACGGATCGACACCGAGTTCGAGACAGAGATCGATCTCGCCAGGGCTGGCCACGTCGAAATTCGAGCCCAAAGAACTAAGAGTCCGAACGATTTCCGCGGACGGATTGGCTTTCACCGCGTAGTGAATGGTGGCCTGCGGGAGTGCGGCTGCAAGTCGCCGATACTGTCGATCTACGACGTCGAGATCGATCAGCAGAAAGGGAGTCGGGATCTCGGGGCCGGCAGCATCTTTAGCATTCGTGGATGGTCCGGCGGGCAACTGATGCTGCGATTCACAGTTCGATGGATCGCCCAGCATCTGCGCGGGCACCGATTCTTGGCACGTATCTCGCACGCTGGTGGCGGTCCGGTAGCTGTTCATCGTGTTCTCCTCTCGCCCGCTGTCCACGGGCCATGTTTGCGATAAGGAGCGCGTTCGCACCGTGGTGATTCCGCACTGATCGGACTTGTAACAGGTCAGGCCCGGTTTGTATCGGTGACGCGGGCGAAAGTGCGAAGCTTCAACGCTCGCGCGGGATTGTGAACTCCAGGACCGGGTCCGCGGCGGCCGATCCGGTGGCGTCCTCGACGCGATCGCTGTGGATCGTGAGGGCGTAGTGACCTGCGTACGCCGGGGGGATGTCGAACAAAAGGCCGCCGTGCACCGTTCTGCCGGCGAGCACGATGCTGTTCGGCGGCCTGCCGAACAGCACACTCGTCGTCGGCGCTGCGCTCGTTCTGTCGGGTGTCGTCAGCGTGACCGAGAAGATGTCCTGGATCCTTGGAGTGTCGCTGAACGACACTTCGAGAGCGACGTCGAGCTGGAACGTCGCTTTTGCGCCGTCTTCGTAGTCCGCATGCAGGACGGTCCCGGTGATCCGCGCTGTCGTCCCCGCTCCGGAGTCGGAGCTGACCCCCTTGCCGATGTCGACCACCGGCGCGAACGTCGACACCGGGGCGGAGTCCTCGAGCGGGATGATCGTCTGCGCCGAAGTGTTGTTGCCGAACACGAGGGACGCCCCGGCGAACGTGAACGTCGACGGATCCGAGAGGCGGGCAACGAGATCCACCGGGGTGGTGCCGCCCCCTGGCACGTTCGTCGAAGTCTTGTAGTTCATCGGTACGAGCGAGCCGTCCGACAGGAGCAGTGACGGCGTTTTCACGTACGTGACGAACTGGTCCTCGATCGAGAAGTTCGTCCACCTGGTATGGACGACCGCGGTCCGCACGGTGCCGTCGACGGTCACCTCGGCTCCGGACAGGGCGATCTGGAACAGCGTCGAGCGTCCTCCGACAAAGCCGATTCTGTGCCGGAACATCAGCGGGGCCGGGACCCCGGCTGCGGTCGAGACAGCCCCAGATGCAACGGAACCCGTCGGGGTCAGCGGAGAGCTCCGCGGCGTCGTCATAGGAATCGACGCAGTAGCAGCGGTGGCCGCGGCGACGGACGAGGGCGACTCCACGGACCGAGTGACGGAGGTTGTGGACTGGTCGGTGCTGCCCTTCGCCGATGGTGATTCGATGACCCGTGATGTAGTGGTGGTTGTCGCGGCGCCATCGTTGCCGCTGCATCCCGCCAGTACCACGAGCCCCGCTACGATGGCGGCCGCTGCCCAAGCGCCCATCGGCAACTTGTCGTGGGTGTCGTGCAGACGAGGAGATCGTCCTGTCAGCGATCGGGACTTCGGCCTCGCAGACGGCACTGAACCGACCACCGACTGATACCTCGACCAGTCCCGGATACTTGCCGAGCTAAGCTCCGTCATGGTCAGGCGCTGATCTTGTCGAAGCCGAGGCCGAGCTGTTCCAGGAGGCCGAGATCATCGTGGCAGGCCCAATGTTCGGTCAGCAATCCGTCGACAACACGGAACAGATGCAGGAAACTCCAGGTCACCTTTCTGCCACCGGGAACGATTCGGCTGAGCAGGGGCATGGTCGAGCCGACGTGTGTGCCCACCAGATCGAGGTGTACGCAGACCAGGTCGTCGCTGGCCACCACGTGATGGATGACGATCTCCGGTCCACCGAGATCTGCATCTATGGCATATGCGCTTTCTCGCACGCCATTTCGTCCCTGCACGGCGGCCTGATGTCGCACGACGTCTACGGCGACCAGGTCGAATGCCGATTCGTCCCGTCGGGACAGGCGAGCTAGATAGTCCTCGACCACTTCACGGGGGGTGACGGTGACAGGCATGGCGGTACTCACTTTCATTTCGAGTGTTCCGGCTGCGGTCGGTTGCAAGGGGTGGATCCGGTCGGCGTATCCAGGCCGGTAAGGTCAGGCCGGCGGAATCAGGGCGGCAAGCTGGGTGCGATTCCCGATATCGAGTTTGGCGTTGATGTGTTTGAGATGGGTCTTCACGGTCTCGGCACTCACGACCATCTCGGCGGCGATCTGGGAGTTGGTCAAACCGCCTCTGACGAACTGGGCCACCCGCCTCTCTGTGGGTGTCAGGCTGTCGAGACCGATGCGTGGTCGGTTGCGCTCGCCGCGAGCACGGCCGGCGATTTCGACGGCTCGGGTGATGTCGATGCCGCGCCCCTCTTCCAGCGGTGCCGACAGTTCGAACAGTGGCTGCAGCGCGGCCTGGTGTATGGGGAACCGTAGCTGGTAGCCGAGTTCCTCCCTTCGGCGCTCGGCCGCCCCGAGCAGCAAAGCTCCCCGCTCTGGATCACCACATCCGGATTCGATGGAGGCCAGGGTTTCCAACGCGTCCACCACCAGAAAACCCAGTCCGCTCTCGGCGGCACCGGCCAGCGCAGTGTGGGCCAGTGTGAGCGCCTCCGACCACTGCCCGCTCGCACCGGCGGCCAAACTGCCGGTCAGGCGGATACGGACGCCACGCGAAGAGTTGGGATCCGTTCCCGACCAGGACGCCCCGTCGGACCCCACGCTCCAGATGTGAAGCCAGTGGAGCAAGTTGACCATCGGCGGCAGGTTCAGATCCCAGTAGGAGAAGCTGTAGTCATGACTTGCGGCATCGCGACCCGCTTCGAGATCCTGCAGCAACCTGTGCGCTTTGGCGGCATCTTCCGACGTTCGCGCCAGACCCGCCATGACTCGCAGCACCAATTGCAGTAGCTCCCCGTCACCGGTCATGAGCGCGACGCAGCCAGCGGCTCCTGATATCAGGATCGCCACCGCCGGCTGCTGCTCGGCACTTTCCAACTCCGGGTAGAGCGTTTCGGCGGCAGCTCGAAGGTCTCCCCGCATCACCTGCTCTGTCCCGACGACGGCAGCCAGCAGGGTCCTGGTCGCTTGATGGTGGCGGGCGAAATCTGCGGCGCGGATCAGATCCTCAGCATTTTGACCACGGACGGGGTCACCACTGAAATAGACGCGAGTGATCCTGGCTGCCATCGCCTGCCAGAACCAGGTCCACGTGGATTGTGCGTCACTGGCCACCACGGCGAGTTCGGCGAACTGAAATGGTGCACCGACGTCGGCCAGTTTGACCGCGTACGCTCCCCAGCACGCCGAGACCGTGTCACCTGCTGCGAAACACTTCTCGATGGCCGACGGGACCTCCTCCAGAACACGGATTCCGGAACCCGTGCGATGCCCGGCCAGAACCAAAGCCATCGCGTGCCGACTGATCAGGTGTGCTCGGAGGTCGTGCAGACCCTGTGCAGCAAGGGTTTCAAGCATGGGTCCAACTATGGTGGCGCACTCACCCTGTCGCGCAGCAAGATACCAGAAGGAATGCAGCCGATCGGTGATCGAGACGAACGCCTCGAGGTCATGTGCTGCTGCCCAATCCACAGCGGCAACCAGGTTGGCGTGGTTGACCGTGAGCCACTGCGTGCCGAGGTCGGTCAACGCGCCGTCCGATGGCACCCGCTCACGCAGACGATCGCCGAACCACCGCAGGTGCGCGTCCCGGGAAACAGCAACCTCCGAAGCCGCCCTGAGCTGATCCAAGGCGAACTGACGCATTGTCTCCAGCAATCTGTACCGGTCGTCCGGCTCGGCTATCAACAAGTTCTTGTCGACCAACCTGCCCAGCAGATCCATCACAGACCACTGATCCACCCCACCGGGATCGCTGACCACACATTCCGCGGCCTCCAGATCGAAAGGGCCGGCGAAGATGCCGAGCCGCCGGAGAGTGATGCGTTCCGCTGGATCCAGAAGCTCATGGCTCCACTCGATGGACGCGAGCAGTGTCCGTTGCCGGGCCACAGCCGTGCGAAGGCCCCCGGTCAGCAGTGCGAAGAGGTCGTCCAGTTGGTCCGCGATTCGATCCGGGCTCATCTGCCGGCAACGCGCCGCGGCCAACTCGATCGCCAGCGGGATGCCGTCCAGCCGTTCACAGATCCGTCTGGACGAGTCGAGGTTCGATGACGAAAAACTCAACTCCGGCCTGATCCGCCGCACCCGGGCAATGAAAAGCTCCACGGCAGTCGCGGCATCAAGGGAAGGCAGGCGCCAGGCAATTTCGCGGGCCGATCCCAACGGCTCGCGACTGGTCACCAGCACCTTCGCCCACCGGTTGCGCGCCAACAACGACTCGACCAATTCGGCGCAGGCATCGATGAGGTGCTCGCAATTATCCAAAACGATCAGCATCGGCTCGACGATCCAGCTTGCCAGGATGTCCACGATCCCGCGGCCGGCGTCTTCGCGACCGCCGATCGCGGCCAACACGATACTGGGAACCACCTGCGGATCTCGCACCGCGCTGAGATCGACCCACCACGCACCCATCGCAAATTCGCCGTCCAGCAGCCGGGCGACCTCCAGAGCCACCCGGGTCTTGCCGATGCCCCCAGAGCCCGTGATCGTGACCAGCCGCCCGGTGCGTAGTTCCGCGCTCAGAGCCGACAGGCAACGGTCCTGACCGATCAACGCCGTCGCCGGGATCGGCAGCGATCTGCCCGGACGCCCGGTCACCCCGATTGTCGGCTCTCCTGACGGTCGACCCGTGTCCACCGCCCGAGTCTGTTCCATGCCCACGACTGTGCGCGACAATAGGCCCGACTAAATCCCCCGACCGGGGGATCTCAGCCTCGATCCACCGCGGGGTGTAGTTGATCATGAAATCGCGTAGTTGATCTTGTTCGGCTTGAAATCTGCTCCGGGCAACGGTGATGGCCCGATCTGCGGTCGGGGTGTCCGGGTGGTGCTGGCTGGGCCTGGGGTGGCGTGGTGGGCGCTGGAGGTCAGGCGACTTGGGGTGGGGCCATGACGGCGGTGAACATTTTGTGGAACAGCGTTTCCGGTGGCTGCCGGCCGGCAGGTGCAGGGTGTGGACCCGCCCGGAGTAGGCGATGCGGGCGGGAATGTTGATCAACGCGGTGCGGATGGTGGCGGTGCGGGCCTTACCCAACCCAGTTTTGGTGAGCGCCGCGGCGGCGCGGGTGAGGTTGTAGGCGATCACCGCGCAGGTCAACCAGGCAGCGTTGGCGTTGAACATCCCGGACGGGAAATGTTTCAGCGCTGAGCTTTTGAGGTCGGCGATGACCTGTTCGACGATGGCGTGATCACGGTGGTGCGCCTCGGCGACCAAGGTCGGCTCGCAGCTGTTGGTGAACACGGCGTGGAACCGGTAGACGGCGAACAGTTCGCCTTGCCCTTGCCGGGCGGTGGCGGTGTTGAGGCGTTTCACCCGGTGCACGATCAGCCGGGCGGTGACCTGGTGTTTTCTGGGTTTGGAGGTAAACGCCGTGTAGGTCGTTTCGGCGACCTGCGCGTCGGAGATCCACCGCTGCTGCTCTTCGTCGAAGATGGCCTGCGGATATTTGATCGACACCCAGGCCTGCTCGGGGATCGCGCTGATCGCGGCGGTGATGGCCGGGTCCATCCGGGCGGTGATGGAAAACCGGGCGCCGGCGGCCAGGACCGCGTTGACGACGCTGTGGTTGTAGAACGCCGAATCCAGCCGGGCGCAGATCATCGCCGCCGCGTCACCGGTGCGGCGGGTCGCAGCGATCGCATCGGCCAGGAACTTCCCCGCGCCGCGGGCGGAGTTGACCGGGCCTTTGCGCAGGCGGTGCCCGACGATGATCGGCCCCAGGAGCTGCTGGAGGTGGAGGCGATGGCCAGTAAAGCGTTGAGGCCCTTCACTTTGTTGTATCCGAAGCCGACGCCCTGTTTGGCGTAGCCGTAGGTTTCGCGCATCGTGTCATCGACATCAAGCCAGGTCACCGCATCACGGTCACCGGTTGCCGCAGCGGGGAGCAGCACCGCCAGGGTGGCCAGTTTCACCAGCAGGGCGGCAGCGACAGCGCCGAGTTGCCGGACGTGTCCGAAGGTGAAGGCCCGTAGGAACGTCCCCAACGTCGAGGGTGCTTTCACCCCCGGCAGAACCTTGGACATCGCACCTTCCCGCAGGACGGCCAGGTCGTCGATGCTGTCGGCGCCGGCCAGCATCCCCGCGACGATCGAGGACACTTTCGCGGCCGGGTCGGCGCCGGCTCCGCCGGGGATCTTCACCAGGGTGGTGACCAGGTGCGGGAGCCCGGCGCGGCGGGCCAGTCGCATCACCGGGACCAGCCCGGCGGAGCTGATCAGGTTGGGGTCATCGAAGGTCGCGACGACCTTGCCGGATCTGGGATAGTTGCATCTCGCGGATGGCTTTCTGTTCAGGACGATGGGCGACTTAGACACTCACCATTTTCCCAGATCAGGGGCCATCCGCCCCTATCTGCCACACCATTTCTCAACTATCTACGCGGTGGATCCAGGCTGAGCCGACCGATCCTGGACGGCGAAGCCGGCTGCATCGTCGAAGACCCCATTCAGAACGCTGACACCGTCGACCTGGCCGCGATGTAGGTGAGGAACGTGGCCACCGCGGGAGTGTACGGCCGCGTCCTGCTCGGAGAGCGATCGCCGACCGGTCGACAATCGACGACCGGCACCGGATCCGTCTGCTGCCCAACTTCAACAGCACCGCTGTCAGCGCCGGTTAGCCCATTGTCTGCCTACGCTTGCTTTATGAGCGGCGTGGACGGACAGCGACCCGAACTGACGAGCAGACTGACCGGTGCCGAACTCGCACGCTGGTACTGGTTGAAAAGCGAGTTGATCGGTTTCGCCCGGCTTCTCGGGGTGACCGGCAGCGGCTCGAAGGATGAGTTGACGGCCCAGCTCACCGCAGTGCTGGACGGGACCCCGGCGCCGCCCCGCAGCCACCGGGCCCCTGCCCGGCTAGGTGTTCAACTGTGCGGCGACCTCGGGCTCGACACACTCATCCCGCCCGGCCAACGGTCCTCTCAGGAGCTTCGGGCGTGGTTTGTGACCAATTTGGGCCGATCCTTACGATTTGACCGACGCATGCGTGAGTTCATCAACGCTGCCGACGGCACCACCACCCTGGGAGATGCACTCCGCCACTGGACCTCAACGCGAAATGAACCTGTGACCCATATCGATCCTCAGTAGTGGGTAGCTGCTTGAATCAAGTTCAGAATGAAACATCAAACGGTGCAACGGGATTGCGTAGTTCAGCGAGCGGATGCGGGTCGGTTTCGACGGCTTGTTGGAGCAATCGGTAGAAGAGCAATCCGCGGCTTTTGGACGTCCGACGGTTGAATCGGAAGGTGTACTCGTCGAGGTAGTAGCCCAGATGTTCCTGGGTGACGGCGTAGTGCATCGTCCCGGTGAGCCATCGCTTGAGCAGTGAGCCGACCATGTGGACGCCAGGCAGGCTCACATGTGCTGGCTCGGCGGCGTCCAGTCCGATGAAGAACTGGTGCTCGAAACCCATCGTCGACAGCTTGCGCAGGTGCCTCGCCCCGTCGGTCTTGATGAGTGATTCTTTGGCGATCACGCGGTCGGCGAAGGCCACCAGGTCAGCGGACCTGGCCTTTTGGGCGACCTCGATCCGGACCCGACCAAGCTTTCGGCCACCGAGCGATTCGACGGCGATCATCGCAGCGCAGTTGTCCTTCACTCCGCCGGCCTTGCCGCGAGACTCGTTGCCGACGAACACTTCATCGAGTTCAACAACGCCGGACAGCAGTTCCCGCTCCGGGCGCACCATCGCCCGCCGCAGCTTCTGCATCCACGCCCACGCCGTCTCATACGACCCGAACCCAAGCACCCGCTGCAGACCCTGCGCCGACATCTCGTTCTTCTGGGAGGTGATAAACCAAATCGCCGCGAACCACGTCGAGAGCGGCGTCCGGATCCGATGGAAGATAGTGCCGGCGGTCACCGACGTCTGCCGGCCGCACGACGTGCACATCCAACGGGCCTTCACCGTCCGCCACCCGCCCGCGGCACGACACACCGGGCAGATGAACCCGTCCGGCCACCTCAACCGCTCCAAATACGCCAGACAAGCCGCATCATCGGGAAACCACTCCAGCAGCTCCTGAAACGTTCGCGGATAATCAACACCACCGACGGGATGCGCCAATACCAAGTCTGACATGCCCAAATAGTACTTGACTCAAGCAGCTACCCAGTTCCTCAGTTCGAACTCAACCGGTTCACCCGGGCGTGGTATGTCAGCAACCCCTGCGGCACCCGCTCCGACCTGCTCGCCGCCTGGAAGCGCTACCGCAGCCTGCCCGTCGACGACCGCGGTCGCGCCTGACCCCGGTCATCCCGAATGACCCGACCGGTCACCGATCCGCCTGCGAGACCGGATCCAATTGGGGCTCGGTCTGTTTGGTGGTGGGGCCGTACTCTCATGCTGGTGAGTGAGTCGACGGCCCCGGGTCCCTCGAGCGGCAATCACGGTGATGTGAACAGCCGCGGAGTGGGCGCCAGCATCGCGCTGATCTTCATGTCGCCCGTCGTCCTTCTGTTCGGGGTGTTCGTCGCCTATGCGGGTGCGGTGAAGTGTGGAAACACCCCACCCGATCAGACATGTCAGGCCTACTCGGGTTGGGGATACAGGGCGGCCGTGGTGTCGCCGGCCGTTTTGGGGGTCGTCAGTCTACTCACGCGTCGTCGGTGGTCGGTCGCCCCGTTCGTCTGCTGGGTCATCGCTATCGTGACGGTCCCTGTGTTGATCTCCAGCTACATCGGGTGAGATCGTCTGCGAAAGTTGACCCGTTCGGGCCCCGAGCCGATCGCCACACCGGCGCCGGACTTCCGGCATCTTGACCGTCGGACGATCGGTGACCGGGCACCGATCCACGTCTTAGCAGTGTCAACACCCGACTTCACATGGATGCGGCGAGTTGCTCTCTGGTGAGCACTGTGCGGGTGTCGACGTCTACCTCTACGAGTCGCCCGCCGCCGGTTCCGCTTCGGTCGATCGCGCAGACAACGACGGCGACGCGGGCGCCCTGTGCCCGCAGGGCGATGGCCGCGTCGCGGACCGCCCCGCCGGTGGTGATCACATCTTCGATCAACGTGATGGTCTTGCCGGTGACGTCGGCCCCCTCGGCCAGGCGGAGGGTGCCGTAGGTTTTGGCCTGCCTGCGGACGAAGACCGCGGGCAGACCGGTCAGGGAGCTGACCATAGTGGCGATGGGTATTCCGCCCAGTTCGAGCCCGCCCAGAAATTGGGTGTCCGCGGGTAGCAGCGGCACTGGAGTGTTCCCGATTTTGTGGACTCGAAGTTAAGCCGCAAGCTCGTTTAGATGTCTAAATCCTAACTCATATTCCACGGGTGTCAAGTAGCCAA